>JAFANL010000188.1 GCA_019232735.1 Aquitalea sp.
ACAGGTGATGCGCGACTTCCTGCAGCAGCGTTTCAATGTGCTGCTGTGCTCCACCATCATCGAGACCGGCATCGACATTCCCAATGCCAACACCATCCTGATCAACCGCGCCGACAAGTTCGGCCTGGCCCAGTTGCACCAGCTGCGTGGCCGGGTGGGCCGCAGCCATCACCAGGCCTATGCCTATCTGCTGACCCCGGAAGGCATGACCAAGGATGCCGGCAAGCGGCTGGAAGCCATCCAGCTGTCCGGCGAGCTGGGGGCAGGCTTCTATCTGGCCATGCACGATATGGAAATCCGCGGCGCGGGCGAAGTGCTGGGCGAAGGCCAGTCCGGCGAGATGCAGGAAGTAGGCTTCTCGCTGTTTACCGAGATGCTGAAGCAGGCGGTGCGCGATCTGAAAAAAGGCCGCGAGCCGGATCTGGACGCCCCGCTGGGCGTGACCACCGAGATCAATATGCACAGCCCGGCACTGCTGCCAGACGGTTATTGCCCGGATGTACATGAACGACTGGTGCTGTACAAGCGCCTGGCCACCTGCGAAACCGAGCCGGAAATCGACGACATCCACGAAGAACTGATCGACCGCTTCGGCCTGCCGCCACAAACGGTCAAAACGCTGATCGAAAGCCATCGTCTGCGCCTGCTGGCCAAGCCGCTGGGCGTAGCCAAGCTGGACGCCAGCGAGGTGGCCATCCAGCTGCAATTCATCAAGAACCCGCCCATCGATCCGATGAAGATCATCCAGCTGATCCAGAGCAAGAAGAACTACAAACTGGCCGGTCAGGACAAGTTGCGGGTGGAGTCAAAAATAGAAGAAGTGGGCCTGCGCGTGGTGCGGGTGAAGGAACTGCTGAAAGAACTCAGCTGATTGCCTCAAGCCGCCTTGGTCACAACGCCTGCCGCCTTGCGCCGCAGGCGTTTTTCATTGCCACACCACACCAGCAGCGCACTGGTCCTCGCCCCCATGCCGGGGCTACACTGACAGAGTAATACGCAGTCTTCCTCATCCTTACAACAACAAGGAAATGCGATGACCCACTCTCTTGGCCCCAGCCCGCTGCTAGGCCGCAGCAGTGACGACGATGACGATGATGATGTGAAACTGCCCGCCTTCCGCCGCTACGAATCACAAGGCGTGATCCGGCAGATTTCCTATTATCTGTCCGGCGAAATCGTCGACCCCATCCAGTACACCGACCTGCTCTACACCCTGCGCACCGCCAGCGCCACCGACCTGATCTTCCTGCACCTGAACACCCCCGGTGGCAATTTCGATACAGGCCTGCAGATCATCAACAATATTGCCGCCAGCGACGCTCACGTCATCACCATTCTGGAAGCCCGCGCCTTTTCCATGGGGGCGCTGATCTTCCTGGCGGGTGACGAACTGATCGTGCACGATACCTGCCAGCTGATGTTCCACAACTACTCGTCGGCCTCGGTCGGCAAGGGTAATGAACAGGCCGCGCAGGTGATGGCCAGCCGCAAATGGTTCGACAAGGTGATGCGCAATGTCTGCCGCCCCTTCCTCACTGATCAGGAACTGGAGCGCATCAGCAAGGGCGAGGACATCTGGCTGGATACCGACGACATCCGCCGCCGGCTGCTGCATTTGCAGAAAGGTGAACCGGCAGTCAGAAGCCGGAGCAGCAAGAGCAAGGCCGCCAGCGCCGCCACGGACAACGGCACGGCGGCCAAACCCAGCCGCAAGCCTCGCAGCAGCAAGCCGGACTGAGGTCCGCTGCCGGGCAGGCTGATGGACACAGCCCGGCATGGTGCTTGTCCATGCCGGGCTGTCATGTGCACGGGCTTACCTACAGCTGGAATCTGGCCACACTTTGTTGCAGCGTACCCGATGTGGCCTCCATACGACTGGCGGCGCTAGCCACCGAGGCGATGGCAGCTGCATTTTCTTCCGACATCTGGGCAATGGCCTCCACGCTGCGCGACAGACTGCTCGCGGCACTGCGCTGCTCACCCAGCGCATCGGAAATCTCATTCATGGCCACGGTCACCTCGGACGACTTGAGGCAGATGTCCTGCATTGATGCCCTGGCCAGGCTGGCGGTATCCGCCACTTTGGCCACATCCTGACTGGCTTGCTGCATACGCTCTGCCGCCATGGCCGTTTCATGGTCAATGCTGCTGGTGATGCTGGCAATCTCCTGCACCGAGCGTGAAGTCCGTTCCGCCAGTTTGCGTACCTCATCGGCCACCACGGCAAAACCACGCCCCTGCTCGCCTGCACGTGCCGCTTCAATGGCGGCATTCAGAGCCAGCAGATTGGTCTGATCCGCCACATCCTTGATCACGGTGGCGATATTGCCTATTCCTTTAACCTGTTCGGACAGATTGATGATGTCGCCGGCCGCATCGCGGATATCGGTGGCTGCCGTCTGGATATCATCGGTAGCGGCGGCGACATGCATCCCGCCCGTATCAGATGCGGCACCGGCATCGCTGGCCTTACCCGCCGCGCTGCGGGCATTGGATGAAACATGTTCGATACTGACTGTCAGTTGTTCCACCGCCGAAGCTGCAGAAGAAGTGGAACTGGATTGCGTATGCACACTGGAGGAAACCTGGTTGCTGGCCGAAGAAACCTGATACGCGGTCTGGGCGACTTCCTCCGCCCCCCGCATGACCTGGCGGATGATGCCGGCCAATTCAACACGCATTTGCAGCAAGGACTGCATCAGCTTGCCCAGCTCATCCTGCGGCCCCGGCTGAACATCATCCACTTGCAGATTGCCTGCTGCCACTTTGCCAGCCAGTTGCTGGGCCATCCCGATACGGCGGGCAAAGTTACCCGCCATGATGACGGCCAAACCGATACCCAATACCACGGCAAGTGCGGCCACCATCAGGATGACCGTGCCGGTGTGGTGCGCCTGCTCCAGGATATTGCCGACAGCGCCATCCATTTTCTGGTCTTGATGGCGAGACAATTCATTGACGGCATCCTGAAAACCTTTCAGCGATGGACTGAATTCACTTTTCACGAACGCCAGTGATTTACTGCTGTCATTTTGCTTTAACAACGCAAACAGCGGGCCATATTTACTGCGAATCGCGACACGGGCAGTCTTGATCTGTTCAAACAGTTGTTTTCCTTCTGCTGACTTGACCAATAACGATAATTTCTCCATATCATCACTATTGCCTTGAGCACTGGCTTTGATGCTATCAACCAGCTTGTCAACTTGGGCAGCATTGCTTTCCAGTGCCGCCTGATAGGCCAGATCCTCGACAATAATCGAACGCTTGACCAGATTATTGGCCAATTGTGCCTTGGGATAGATATCACTTTCGATCAAACCAGCCTGATCTGCCAACGCAGATACCCCAAGGCCGGCATTGACACCGATTAACAACATCAGGGCAATAATCAAGCCAAATCCGGCAAAAAATTTGCTGCGAATACTCATATTACTGATAGACATTGCTTGCACTCTCTGTCGTGAAGGGACCACAGCCAAACGGCTAAGTCCTTGAAGTCCAAATTTTTGTTTTATATTAATTGCTTAAATTTGATGTGCATATTATCAATTATGCAATAAAAATATGGCATTATTTTTTCATTTACATTAATTGAAACAATTACATAAAATAATGGCAATAGCAAAAATAATCATTTCAGACAAACAGCCCAGCATCATGGCCTGTCGGTAAAATTGCTGTAGCCACACCCACCGGGCAATAACACAAGAAAAAAGCTTGAGGGGCAGAAAACCATTGAGAAAACGGCAAGCAGGATCAAGATGGAACTGTCGGTCGCCAACACTCAGGCGGCCAATCAAACAAGTGCTTCAGACTTGCGCGGTAAATACAAGCGAGGCATGACAACAAGCTTGCCAATGGCTTGCAATCAGCAACACCCACTCTATACTGCAAACTGTTTAAACCAATAACACCGCTTCCCATCCTGTCATCCAGCAGGATGGGGCAGCAGGCAATCGATTGTGCATCGGGGTCATCCACGTGCGTCGGTCATCAACCGAGGCACGGTTTCGCCTGGAGACTGCCATGTTCTTGCTGCCTGCCACACCTCGCCTCTATCTGTCAGCCGTGCTCTACGGCCTGCTGCCCGCCACGGCCCTGGCCGATGCCAGCGGCAATGCCGCGCTGCCGGACGCCTTGACCAACACCCTCCTGATCGGCACTACCATCCTGATCCTGGCCAGTCTGCTGCTGGTGGTCAAAACCCTGAAAAAACAGGGTTGGAGCCTGGCCCAGGCCCTAGCTGAGGAATCCACGCTGCCAGATGGCAGCCCCACGCCTGCAGCCGGTGATCTGCCACCACTGATTGCCAGCTCATCCCGCTTGATTGCCCTGATCGGCACGATTGTGCTGGGCAGCTTCTTCGTGGCAACCGGCTATTTCGTGCTCTGGCGCTTGTGCCATGGCCAGTCGATTGCCCAGGCGAATGATGCCTGGAGCTTTTTTCTGGCCGGGGCGTCCTTGTACCTGCCTTATGGTGCCAACAAGGTCGCTTCCATTTTCAAGACCGGCTAGGAGCCCGCCATGTCAGCCATCGGCAAGATACGCAAGCTGTTTGTCCTGATGTTGGAAAACCGCTCCTATGACAATATTCTGGGTTGGTCCGACCTGCGCGGCTGGACACCCGACGGACAGGCGACCCATGCCGATGGCTTGATCGGCAAGCCCCCCTTCAGCAATGTGGATGGCAATGGCATCCCGCACACGGTGGCAGCAGGGGCCAGTTTTCGCCTCAGCAGCGACCCAGGCCACGAATTTTCCGATGTGCTGCTGCAGCTATGTGGCAGCCAGGCCGCCGTTACCACAGAACAATGCCTCAATGACAGCGCCAGTCTGCCCGACAATGGCAGCTACCCCGCGCTGGCCACCACGGCACAGCAGGCTGGCTTTGCCCGCTGCCTGTCGGCACACCAGCAGGACGTCGCCAGTGCCATGCGCGGTTTCAGCCCGGAACAGTTGCCGGTGCTGAATTTTCTGGCACACCAGTTTGCCGTTTGCGACCGCTGGTTCTCCAGCGTGCCGGGCCCCACCTGGCCCAACCGTTTCTTTGCCCTGGCCGCGACCTCATGGGGGCTGGATCACTCTCCCTCCAGCAACCGCATCCTGGCCTCGGATATTTTTGATGGCGAAAAATTCGGTACCGGCAGCGACTCCCTGCTGACGCGCTTGAATCCGACCGAGTGGCTGGTGGCCTTCGGCGATCCGCCACCCCAGTCATGGGCCTTGAAAGGCGTGGATGAAGATGCGCGCAAATGGCGCTTCGTCGAACACGATACCCTGTTGCAAAAGCTGCAGGACGGCAAGCTGGATGACGAGCGCTTCATCTTCATCGAGCCGCGCTATGATGCGCTGGGCAATTTCCGCAATGGGGAATCCATGCATCCGGTGGGTGATGTGCGCAATGGCGAGGCCCTGGTCAAGCGCATCTACGAAGCCATCAAGTCCTCCCGCTACTGGGATGAATCGGCCCTGCTCATCGTTTTTGACGAACATGGCGGCTTCTTCGATCACGTTCTGCCAGATCCCCGCAGTGTGAGTGGCCTGCCACAGCTACAAGCCCAGCCACCCGGCCCACTCAGCATGCACAACTTCCGCTTCGACCAGTTCGGCCTGCGGGTACCCGCCATCATCGTGTCGCCCTATATCCGCCAGGCCACCATCGATCACGATTGCTACGACCATGCCGCCATTGCCCGCACCCTGGCGCAGATTGCCCGGCCCGGCAGCAGCCAGCCGCTGCTGAACACGCCACGTTATGCCGTGGCCAACAGCTTTGCCCGTGTATTCACGCTCAGCCGGCCACGCTCGCCAGCCGATATCCCGCCCTGCCCAGAGCCTTTGCCCTGCAGCGCTGGCTACAGCACGGGCGGCAGCCGGACGGCCCAGGCCTTCAGCAATCTCAGTTGGCCGGGCCGCTAGGCAAACCCGTCAGTCCACGATGAACAGCCTGGCACCGCTACGGGTGGAAGAACGGTGCGGTTCGCCTTCATCGCTGACCTGATAGCTCATGCCGGGGGTCAGCATGAAGCGACGGCCATCGGCCAGTTCGGTCAACAACTCACCCTCCAGACACAACAGGATATGGCCCTTGCGGCACCAGTGGTCGGCCAGATAGCCGGGGCTGTATTCCACCATGCGCACCCGGATAGTGCCGAACTGGCAGGTCCGCCATCGCGCCATGCCGCTTTCGCCGGGATGCTCGGTCGGGACAATGGCCGACCAGTCGGTTACACCAAAAGGAAAGTCGCTCATCTGCATGGTTTGCTCCTCGGTAGAAAGGAGATGCATTGATGACAGATTGCCTGGTCTGTTGGCAAGCATGCTCGGCACAGCAATGCGCATCCCCAGGGCAAAACTCATTGTGCACGTCCTCTTCCCACCCCTGCGGCTGGGCCGGCACGTCGCCTGACAGGCAAAACCTGCAATAACAAGGCCACCAGCACGCAAGCCATGCCAGACAGCTGCGACGGGCGGATCGCCTCCTGCAACACTCCGGCAGCGAACAATAGCGCCGACACCGGCATAAGCGCAGTGAACAGCGCAGCTTCGCCCGCGGCAACACGTGCTGCACCGGCATACCACAGTACAAAACCCAGTACGGTTGGCACCGCCGCGTAATAAGCCAGACCTAGCAGCGCGGCCGTCGACACCTGCCAGCTCCCCTGCCACTCCAGCAGCGCTGCCGGCAAGGCCAGCAGCAAGCCCAGCCCGCACAGGAAGGACGACAAGACCAGCGGAGACAAAGGCTGGCGCAAACGACGGTTCAGCAGAATGAATAGCGCTTCGCAGGCCACCGCCAGCAAGATCAGCCCGTTGCCGGCCAACTCGTCGGCGCGACCAAAAGACAATCCGCTCCCCGTGCGCACAGACACCATCAGTGCCCCCACGCTGCACAGCAGCAATGCCAGCCCTTGCCGCCATTGCAGGCTTTCACGCAACAACAGCAGCGCCAGCACGCTGGAGACCGCCGGTAATGTCCCCATCAGCACACCGGCACTGGCGGCCGAACTCCAGCGGATGCCTGCCAGCAGCAATACGGTATAGCCGACACTGCCTGCCCCCGCCTGCAACAGCAGGATGATCCAGTCATGCCTGCTCGGTCGTGGCCAGGCGCTACCTCGCCAGTACATCAGTATCAACAATAGCGGCAAGGCCATGCCAAAACGTATGGCGGTGGCCGTAAAGGGGGGGAGGCTGGCGGACACCAGCTTGCTGACCACGACGGTGCTACCGGCACCCAACATGGCAAGCAGCAGATAAAGATAGGCAATCCAGCGAGATGACATCGGCGGCTCCAGTCACAAGCAATGAAACCGCTAGCTAAACCGATGCGGCCACATCCTGGCTTGGACGTTATTGCAGCCGCCGGGGCTTAGCACAACGCCCGGAGATAATGACCAGGGGTAATGCCAAGACGCTGCAGGAATACGCGGTTCATATGACTTTGATCAGCAAAACCAGCGGCAGCCGCCACATCGGCCAAAGGATGGCCCTGAGCAATCAGACCACGTGCCAGGCTCAGACGGCGCTGTTGCAGATAGTCATGTGGGCTGCAACCCAGTTCTCGGACAAAGCTGCGCAGCAGACGAAAACGGCTGATGCCCGCCAGAGTGGCCAGCGCGGCCAGGCTGTGTGCCTGGCAGGGTTCGTCATCCAGTGCGGCCCGTACACGGGAGATCGTGGCGGAACAAGCCGACGGCGGTGGGCGATAGCCATGCGCCGGCATCAGCCGGGACAGCAACTGCAACATGGCCTGCTCTTGTTCCAGCCCGGCCTGCCTCTCCCCGCCCAACAGGGCGAACAGCTGCATGAACTGCTGGCGCAGACCGCTATCCCTCACCTGCGGCAATAGCAGCGGCTGCGAGCCCCCCTCGTGCTCGGCCAGTTCGCCCGCCAGCTGCTGCCAGACTGTCGGCTGGATGTACAGCATCTGCCAGGCCCGGCCACCATCCTGCAAGGGCCGACCATCGTGCACCTCTCCCGGATTGACCATGATGATATCGCCCGGCCCGGCCTCCACCATGCCACGACCACTAAAGGAGCGCTGTGCCCCGCGCAGGATCAGGCCAATGCCAAATTCATCGTGACGATGACGCGCGAACACTCTCGGGCTGTCAGCCTGCATGGCGTGAATGCCGTGCATGGCGCTAGGGTAATAATCAATGCACTCCGCCATTTGCCCTCCTCCCAATGCAGTCAATCAGTGAGCATGCTACTGCGGCAGTCCACACGATCACCAGCACTCCGGGGCGGTCAGACGTAAAAAAGCCCGGACCTGGGTCCGGGCTGATCCCGCCTGATCACCACGCCATCACACTGCCTTGAGCTTGCCCTTGGGCTTGGCCACGTTTTCCGGCTGGGCCGCTGCGCTGCGCAGATGCGCTTCGCACCAGGCATGGCCATAGTAGCTGTCCAGCAACAGTTGCTTGAGTTCGCTGATCAGCGGATAACGCGGATTGGCGCCGGTGCATTGGTCGTCGAAGGCCGCTTCGGCCAGTTTGTCCACCCGCGCCAGGAAATCGGCCTCGCCCACCCCGGCCGCCTGGATCGACATGGGGATGTTCAGCGTCTGCTTCAGTTCATCCACCCACTGCACCAGCTTTTCCACCCGTTCGTGGTCGCGGCTGGCTTCCAGGCCCAGATGGCGGGCAATCTCGGCATAGCGCGCCACGCTCTTGGGGCGGTCGTACTGGCTGAAGGCCGTCTGCTTGGTGGGAATGTCGGCCGCGTTGTAGCGGATGACATTGCTGATCAGCAAGGCATTGGCCAGACCATGCGCCAGACCGAACTCCGCCCCCAGCTTGTGGGCCATGGAGTGGCACACGCCGAGAAAGGCGTTGGCGAAGGCAATACCGGCAATGGTGGCAGCATTGTGTACTTGCTCGCGGGCTTTCGGATCACGCGCACCATTGGCATAGGCCGATGGCAGGTAGTCTTTCAGCAGCTTCAGCGCCTGCAGGGCTTGCGGATCGGAATACTCATTGGCCATCACCGATACATAGGCTTCCAACGCATGGGTGACCGCATCGATGCCACCAAAGGCGGTCAGCGACTTGGGCATGTCCATCACCAGATTGGCATCAATAATGGCCATGTGCGGGGTCAGTTCGTAGTCGGCAATCGGATATTTCACCCCGCTGACTTCATCGGTCACCACGGCAAAGGGGGTGACTTCCGAACCGGTGCCGGAGGTGGTGGGCACGGCCACCAGCATGGCCTTGCCGCCCAGCTTGGGGAACTGGTAAATCCGTTTGCGGATGTCCATGAAACGCAGTGCCAGATCGGCAAAATGCACTTCCGGGTGCTCGTACATCACCCAGATGATCTTGGCGGCATCCATCGGCGAGCCACCGCCCAGTGCCATGATCACGTCCGGCTGGAAAGCATGGGCCAGTTCGGCCCCCTTGTTGACCACGGCCAGCGTGGGGTCGGCCGGCACTTCGAAGAACACCTCCACCTCCAGACCCATCTTTTTCAGCAGGCGCACGGGTTCATCGACAAAGCCGTGCTCCAGCAGATATTGCCCGGTAATGATCAGGCAGCGCTTTTTGCCAGCCAGGTCTTCCAGTGCCACCGGCAGGCAGCCACGGCGGAAATAAATGGACTTGGGCAGTTTGTGCCACAGCATGTTTTCCGCCCTCTTGGCCACAGTCTTCTTGTTGATCAGGTGTTTGGGGCCGACATTTTCCGAGATCGAGTTACCGCCCCAGGAGCCGCAGCCCAGCGTCAGCGACGGGGCCAGGCTGAAGTTGTACAGATCACCAATGCCGCCATGCGAGGACGGGGTGTTGATCAGGATGCGGGCGGTTTTCATCTTGTCGCCAAAATAGCGGATGCGCTCGCCTTGCAAGTCCTGGTCGGTATACAGCGCCGAGGTGTGGCCGATGCCACCCAGCGCCACCAGCGCGGCAGCCTTGTCGCAGGCATCGGTGAAATCGCGGGCGCGGTACATGGCCAGCGTGGGAGACAGTTTTTCGTGGGCAAAGGCTTCTTCGTGGGTGAGGTCGCTGACTTCACCGATCAGCACCTTGGTATCGGCCGGCACGCTAAGACCGGCCATGGCGGCAATCTTCACCGCGCTCTGGCCGACAATGGCGGCGTTCAGATTGCCATTATTGAGGATGACGGCACCCACTGCGGCCGTTTCCTTGCGGTTGAGGAGATAAGCGCCGTGACGGGCAAAGCGCTCGCGCACGGCATCGTAAATGCTGTCCACCACGATGACGGACTGCTCGGACGCACACACCACGCCGTTGTCGAAGGTCTTGGACATCAGGATGGAAGCCACCGCGCGCTTGATGTCGGCGGTTTCGTCGATGACTGCCGGGGTATTGCCCGCCCCCACGCCAATGGCCGGTTTGCCGGAGGAATACGCAGCCTTGACCATGCCGGGGCCACCGGTGGCCAGGATCAGATTGATGTCCGGATGCTGCATCAGGGCGTTGGACAGCTCGACGCTGGGTTCGTCGATCCAGCCGATGATGTCGCGCGGCGCACCGGCAGCCACGGCGGCTTCCAGCACCAGTCGCGCGGCTTCGCAGGTGGAGCGGCGTGCACGCGGATGGGGCGAGAAGATGATGGCATTGCGGGTCTTGAGGGCAATCAGTGCCTTGAAGATGGCAGTGGAGGTGGGATTGGTGGTGGGTACGATGCCACACAGGATGCCGATGGGTTCGGCAATGGTGATGGTGCCGAAGCTGTCGTCTTCCGACAGCACGCCGCAGGTTTTTTCATCCTTGTACTTGTTGTAGATGTACTCGGAGGCAAAGTGATTCTTGATCACCTTGTCTTCCATCACCCCCATGCCGGTTTCTTCCACTGCCATGCGCGCCAGCGGAATGCGCGCATCGGCCGCGGCCAGCGCCGCACTACGGAAAATGACATCGACTTGTTGTTGGGAGAATTCGGCAAAAGCCGCCTGAGCCTGTTTGACGCGCGCTACCAGCGCATCGAGTTGTGCAATAGTAGAAACCGACATCATGCTACTCCAATATAAAGAAAGAAATCTGTCTGCACGGATAGCCACGTCATGATGCAATGAGCATTATTTAAATAACAATGCTAAATACATTAGCCATCCATGCTGTATTTTTGTAATTACATCACTACAAAAACACTAATTCATTCATGCCAAAAAATCGCCGATAGCCTTTATCTACAAGGTACTGTCTTAATTAAGGCCAGATTACTCTCTTTATCTCCATGAAGTTTTGCGCCAGACCAAACAGCGCAATCCATTTTGCCAATTTATTAAAACCAGACCCAAGCCCGGCAACCGGGCTTGCCGATTACTTGTAGCAATGCCCTTACAAAACCCGCTCCGTTCTCACCAAGAAAAACCGCCACGGCGCAGTAGCGCGGTGGCGGTTGACAGGAAGCGGATGCAATCAGTGCATGAAGCTGTATTTGAAGTACTGCCCCTGCTGCATCATGCGGTGAATCCGTGCCGGCTCGGTCTCACCATTCAGATTGGTAATCACCAGCTTGCCCGGACCGCGCTTCAGATCATTACGGAAGTCAAAGTACCCCCCCAGAATGGCCAGCCGTCCGGCCTCCACTTCACCCGAGAAGGTCAGGATGGCGCTTTCCACCTGATTGTTGATGTTCAGCAAGGCCCCGTTGGTGGTGTCGATGCCGGGTGGCAAGCCCATGCCATGTACCGCCTGGGCCATATCCGTACTGGTCGGCTCCTCCTCGCCAGCAGCAGCCTTGATCGAGGCACACGCCGCATGGCTGACAAAGATCAGCACCGGCATATGTAGCTGGCGCACACCGTATTCGATGGTCCCCACCATGGGCTGCAATTGATTGCCAAAATCGCGCACCAGATACAAGCCATCCACCGCACCCTTGGCCGGAATATCAGTCGCCACCTTGGAATCGGAACAAGTCACCACCGTGGCATGCGGGGCCTTGGCATCGGCCAAGGCACGAAAATAGCCACGGTCCTCACCATTGAAATGACGACGGCTGGCAGTGAGGATATGACTGAGCTGCTGATGAATCTGTACCAGTTGCGAAGCATAAACCGACTGCGCGGGCTGCGGTTTTTTGCTGCCCTTGGCCGGTAGCGGCTTTTTCCGCTTGGCCGCCTGACTGGCAGGCTTGCCATGGGCAGGCTCTCCGGGAGCATGGACTTCCGGGCTGGGGCCAACCGGCGGCTTGATTTCAGGCGCAGGCGACTGCTTGACGCCCGGCGCCATGGTCTCGGGCTCCTTGGCCTTGGCTTTGCCGGCAGCCATCGAGGCCACCAGCTTGCTGGGCAAGGTGATGATCTTGTGGGTAACGGCGGCCGAAGCCGCTTCCGGCTTTGCCGCGACAGGCGCCGAGGCCGCTGGCTGCTTGCCTGGCAATACAATCGGCGCCCCCGCCTTGTCTTCTGCCAGAGCCTGCCCGCTGATCAGGCCAAGACCCAAGCACAGGCCAAGCAGTTTGCCGCAACCAAAATTTCGCGCTGTTCTATTTATCACGCCCATCCGTCCTGTTGTTGTCATTGATCCTGCACGGCCCGCCCCCTGCGCAGTCACTGCGCTAGCGTTACTGCCTTCACTATCGGCCAGTTTGGCCGAAACTGAAGCCAGCCACCTTGGGCTGGCTCAAGCAGCCGCGGTGCGCTCCTGCCCCAGCAGCACACCACCCAGTACCAGCAGACAAGCCAGCCACTGGCTGCCGGCCAGTGTCTCGCCCAGCAATAGCCAGGCCAGCGCCACGGTAAACAAAGGAATCAGATTGATAAAGACTGCAGCCCTGGCCACCGGCATCTTGCTGACCCCCCAGGTATACAGGCCATACGCGCCCAGCGTGACGCAGGCCCCCAGATACAGCACCAGCACGCTGGGCAGCAGCGGAAACTGCCGTGGCCACTGCCCCCATGGGCTCAGCAGGGCCGCGCCAAACCAGAAGCTGCCCAGCACGGTCTGCATGCCGGTAATGGCCAGGGCGGAATAGCGCCGTGACAGCCGCTTGGCAATCAGCACATAGCCCGTGGCGCACAGCATGGCGCAGAACTCCAGCACATTGCCCAATACCGGATTGGGTGCCTGGGCTGAAGCCTGGCCGCCCAATGTCAGCCATAGCACGCCAATAAAGGAGACCACCAGACCCGACCAACTCCGTGCCGTCATCCTCTCCTGCAGAAACAGCATGGCCCCCACACTGGTCAGCAGCGGCAGGGTGGCCGTAATCACCGACGCCTGCGAAGCGGTGGTATTCACCAGCGCCTGGGCCTCGAACAGAAAATACAAGCAGGGCTCGGCCAGTCCCATCGCCAGCATCCAGCGCCAATCTCCGCGTTGATAACGCCAGCGTTCGCCACGCTGCCACAGCATGGGCAGCAGACAGGTACTGGCAATCAGCATGCGGGCAAACAGCACGGCCAGCGGATTGAAGACGGCAAAGACGATCTTGAGTGCAATAAAGGCACTGGCCCACAGCAGCATGGACGCTGTCAGTGCGAAGGTGGGAAACATGAGTCGGAATCCATGGCAATGAAAAACGGGCTGCGGCAAAACGCAGCCCAGCCCAGTGTCCCATATCCGGCCCGCATGCGCCGCTGCAACATGCCGCTCAGGCCGGCAGGCTGGCTAGCCGTCGCCATCCGCAGCACACGATATTGTTCAGAAAATTCGGGGATCACTATGCTAATATCGTTAAAAATAACGACAAAATCCCAGCCACTGCGCACATCGTTCCCGCATGAAAACAACAACGACGCCCTCACCCGATGCCCTGCTGGCCTTTGACGCCTTGGCACGCAAAGGCAGTTTTACGGCAGCCGCCGATGACATCGGCTGTGCCAAAAGCCGCATCAGCCAGTTAGTCAAGGAACTGGAACAACAACTGGGCACCGTCCTGGTGCTGCGCAATACCCGTCGGGTGGCGCTGACCGAGACCGGCCGCCGCCTGGCCGAACACGCCCGCCAACTACGGGAAATGCTGGAAAAGATCGGCCCGGATATCGAAGAAGCCCAGGGCCTGATCGAAGGCCCGCTACGTATCAGCGCCACAGCCTCCTTTGCCCAATACCTGCTGGCCCCCATGCTGTCCGAGCTGGCGGCCTGCCATCCGGGACTGGAACTGGAACTGCACGCAGAAAACCGCCTGCAAGACCCGATCAACGACGGCCTGGACTTCTGCATCCGTTCCCGCAATGTGCACGATGACCGGCTGGTGGCCAAACCGCTGGGGTTTGTCTGGGAAGCCCCTTATGCTTCACCCGACTATCTGGCCAAGGCCCCGCCCTTGAACAGCCCGGACGATTTGTGCCGGCATCGCATCCTGCTCAACAGCCACCATGTCTATGGCCGGGAGTGGCGACTGGAAAAAGATGGGGAACTGAAAAGCATTACCACCCGTCCGATGCTGGTTTGCGACCAGTACGCCTCGCTGATTTCCGGTCTGATCGCCGGCCACGGCATCGCCCTGCTGCCTCACTACGTGGCCCGTCATTATCTGGAAAGCGGCCATCTGCAACGGGTACTGCCAGGCTGGCATGGCGGCAGCTGGCCGGTGTATCTGGTCTTCCCCTATCGCCAGCCACTGCCCCGGAAATACGAGGCCTTCATCCAGCATGTCACCCCGCGACTGCGGGCCGTGCTGGAAGAGCGGCCACTGTACTCTGGCCAGAAGAGCTGACACCACGGCACCGGCAATGCCTACCCTTGATCCAGACCAAAGCGCCACGGGACAAGGCTTGCCACAATCGCGCGTCATGAATGTAACGGGAAGCGGGCACACACGCTCCGCATGAGGCTGGCAATGGAACATCTGGATATTTTGATCGTGGGTGGAGGCATGGTAGGCAGTGCACTGGCCTGTGCGCTCAGCGGCAAGGGACTGCGCATTGCGGTACTGGAACAGCTGGCACCGACCCCATTTGACGCAACACAGGCACCCGATCTGCGGGTCTCCGCCATCAGTCCGGCTTCGGCCCAGTTGCTGGATGGGCTGGGAGCCTGGCAGCGCATTCTGGCCATGCGTGCCGCCCCTTACCGCCGCATGCAGGTTTGGGAAGACGATGAACGCAACGGCACCCTGTTTGATGCTGCCGAAGCCGGGGTGGATGCCTTGGGCCATATCGTGGAAAACCGCATCGTGCAGCTGGCCACCACGGCCTGCCTGCAGGAAAAGGACGATATCCGCTATCTCTGTCCGGCCCGCATCACCAGCATCGTCTACGAGCCCAAGGCCTCACGCATCACCCTGGACGACGGTACGGTGCTGATCGCCCGTCTGCTGGTGGCCGCCGATGGTGCCCGCTCGCAAGTACGCGATGCCGCTGGCATCGGCATCACCAGCTGGGATTACCCCATGCATGCGCTGGTCGCCAGCTGTGAAATGGACTACGGCCAGCAAGACATCACCTGGCAGCGCTTTACCGCCACCGGCCCGCAGGCCTTCCTGCCACTCACCGGCTCGCATACCTCCCTGGTGTGGTACAACACGCCCACCGAGGTCAAGCGCCTGCTGGCGCTGAGCGATGAAGAACTGGTCTCGGCGTTCTGCGCCACCTTCCCGCCCAAGCTGGGTGGCATCCGCCAGTTGCTGGCACGTGGCTCCTTTGCACTGACCCGCCGCCATGCCGCCAGCTATGTGAAAGATGGCGTGGTGCTGGCTGGCGATGCCGCCCATACCATCCACCCGCTGGCCGGCCAGGGCGTCAATCTGGGTTTCCAGGATGTGGCGGTGCTGGCAGAGATCATCAGCAAGGCGGTCAGCGAAGGCCGTGATTTCGCCGATGTCAGCGTACTCAAGAGCTACGAACGCCGGCGCAAACCGGCCAACCTGGCGATGCAGACCAGCATGGATGCCTTTTGCTACGGCTTTGCCAACCAGATCGGCCCGCTCAAGGCCGCCCGCAAGCTGGGCCTGAAACTGGCGGACAAGGCCGGCCCGCTCAAGCGTGAAGTCATCCGCTACGCGCTGGGGCTGCCGCGCTAAACGCACGGCCCGTACGCTCCCATACGCAAAAAACCGGACTTTCGTCCGGTTTTCTTATTGCTGGTCCGTCTATTTCAGGATTTCCACCTGCTTGACTTCAATCTTGCTGCCGCTCATTCCCTTATCCACCTTGCCTTGCAGGCGAATCCTGCTTTGCGCGGTAAATTTTTCCAGCGGCATGGTCTTGCTGTCGATTTCCACCCGCGTGCTGCCCGTTGCATCCTTGAATTCGTAATGCTTTTTATCGATCTGGCGCAGGATATTTCCCTCCAGCAATACCAGGCTGTCGTCCTCGGCTTGCAGTGCCTTGGCAACGGTGGTTAACGCAGGCGTGCTGCCCGCACCGACAAATTCAGCTTGGGCTGCCAATGGCAGCATGGCGGCAAGACTAAGAATGGCGAGAGTTTTTTTCATGATGCTTCCTTGTTGGGTTTAAGGTGTCCCGTCATTGCACCCCAGCGCCATTAAGGCAGACTTAAAACCCCCTTGCCTTCCCCAGTCCGTTCTGACAGTTGCCATCGCCAGCACATAAAAAAACCGCCCTCGAAAGGGCGGTTTTTGTGTAGCCGGCAGAGCCAGGCTTAGGCGTTCAGTTCGCGAGCCAGGTACAGCCAGGTTTCCACCACGGTGTCCGGGTTGAGGGACACGGTTTCGATGCCCTCTTCCACCAGCCACTTGGCGAAGTCCGGATGGTCGGACGGGCCCTGACCACAGATACCGACATACTTGTCGGCCTTGCGGCAAGCCTGGATGGCCATGTGCAGCATGGCTTTCACGGCCTCATTACGCTCGTCGAAGGTGGAGGCAATCGGGCCACCGGAGTCGCGGTCCACGCCCAGGGTAAGCTGGGTCATGTCGTTGGAGCCGATGGAGAAGCCATCGAAGAACTGCAGGAACTTGTCGGCCAGTACGGCATTGGTCGGCAGTTCGCACATCATGATCAGACGCAGGCCGTTTTCGCCACGCTTCAGACCATTGGCAGCCAGGATTTCCACTACCTTCTCGGCTTCAGCCAGAGTGCGGACGAACGGGATCATCACTTCCACGTTGACCAGACCCATCTCGTCGCGCACCTTCTTGATGGCGCGGCATTCCAGGTCGAAACAGTCACGGAAGGATTCAGCCACGTAGCGCGCAGCGCCACGGAAACCGATCATCGGGTTTTCTTCGTGCGGTTCGTACAGCTGACCGCCGATCAGGTTGGCGTACTCGTTCGACTTGAAGTCGGACATACGTACGATCACCTTTTTCGGGGTGAAGGCTGCGGCCAGGGTGGCAACACCCTCGGCAATCTTGTCCACGTAGAAGTCAACCGGGCTGGCGTAGCCGGAAATGCGATCGCTGATGGTCGCCTTCAGGTCGGCCGGCAGGGTGTCGAATTCCAGCAGGGCTTTGGGGTGAATACCGATCTGACGGTTGATCACGAACTCCATGCGGGCCAGACCCACGCCTTCGTTCGGCAGCTGCGCGAAGTCGAAGGCCAGTTCCGGGTTACCCACGTTCATCATGATCTTGACCGGAGCGGCCGGCATCTTGTCCAGCTCGAGGTCGATGATTTCCACGTCCAGCAGGCCATCGTAGATGTTGCCGGTATCGCCTTCGGCGCAGGAAACAGTCACCTGCATGCCTTCGGACAGTACGTCGGTGGCATCGCCACAGCCCACAACAGCCGGGATACCCAGTTCACGCGCGATAATGGCAGCGTGACAGGTACGGCCACCACGGTTGGTCACGATGGCAGCGGCACGCTTCATCACCGGTTCCCAATCCGGGTCGGTCATGTCGGTCACCAGCACATCGCCCGGCTTCACGCGGTCCATCTCGGACGCATCCTTGATGGTGCGCACGGTGCCCTGGCCAATCTTCTGACCAATGGCGCGGCCTTCGCACAGCACGGCGGACTTGTTGTTCAGGCGGTAGCGACGCAGGGTGTCCTTGCGGTCTTCCTGCGACTTCACGGTTTCCGGACGGGCTTGCAGGATGTACAGCTTGCCATCGCCACCATCACGGCCCCACTCGATGTCCATCGGGCGGCCATAATGTTTTTCGATGATCAGCGCGTATTCAGCCAGCTCGGCCACTTCGGCGTCGGTGATGGAGAATTGCTTGCGCAGGTCTGCCGCCACATCCACGGTCTTGACCGAGCGGCCAGCCTGGGATGCGTCGGTGAATTCCATCTTGATCAGCTTGGAACCCATGTTCTTGCGCAGCACAGCCGGACGACCTGCCTTCAGGGTCGGCTTGTGTACGTAGAATTCGTCAGGGTTGACAGCACCCTGCACCACGGTTTCGCCCAGACCATAGGAAGCGGTGATGAACACCACGTCTTCAAAGCCGGATTCGGTGTCGATGGTGAACATCACACCGGCAGCACCCGTGTCGGAACGCACCATGCGCTGTACACCGGCGGACAGGGCCACGACGTCGTGGGCAAAGCCTTTGTGTACGCGGTAGGAAATGGCGCGGTCGTTGTACAGGGAAGCAAAAACGTGCTTCATCGCATCCTTGACGTTTTCAAGGCCACGAATGTTCAGGAAGGTTTCTTGCTGGCCTGCGAACGAGGCATCGGGAAGGTCTTCTGCGGTTGCGGAAGAGCGGACTGCTACGGAAATATCTGCACCACCGGAGTCGGCGACCATCTTGTCCCAGGCAGTCTTGATGTCTTCATCAAGCTTGGCCGGGAAAGGAGTATCGATGATCCACTGGCGGATTTCCTTGCCAACGCGAGCCAACTCGGTCACGTCGTCGATGTCCAGTTTGGACAGCGCGGCGCTGATCTTGTCAGCCAGGCCATTGTGCTGGAGGAAATCACGGTAGGCATCCGCGGTGGTGGCGAAACCACCGGGGACTCGGACGCCGGAACCTGCCAATTGGCTGATCATTTCGCCCAGGGAGGCATTCTTGCCGCCTACCTGTTCAACGTCAGTCATGCGCAGCTTCTCGAACCAGATGACGTAGTTCTCTGCCATCACTTCACTTCCTGTATTGGATTGGACGGATAGAAAACCCGCATTCTAGCCGATTACCACAGGATTTGCGTAGCCCATTTTGCGGCGCACAACACTAGGGTTTGCCCCAAATCAATGCGCACTACGCCCGAGAATGGTGAGTGTACGGGTGTTTCTTTGCCGGATTGTGACTGTCATGTAGTGTCGCAACTACAACAAAAGCCACAGCCGGGGCGGATCATGGCCAAATAGCCCATGGCCCATCACCGCAGGCTACAGGCTGGTAACAGGGGGTATAATTGCCCGCAGACTTTTTCCCATTGCTTTCGAAACAGGTGCATCCATGCCACACCGCCGCTCCGCCTTTTTCATTTCCGACCGCACAGGCATCACTGCCGAATCGCTGGGCAACACCCTGCTGACCCAGTTTGACACGCTGGATTTCAAGCGCGAGGCCATTCCCTTCATCGATACAGTGGAAAAGGCCAAGGTGGTCGCCCACCACATCCGGGCCGTGGCAGAAGCGGATCATCTCAAACCGCTGGTCTTCACCAGCATCGTCAATCCGGAAGTACGCGAAATCCTGCATACCGATCAGGCCCTGGTGGTGGATTTCTTTGACACCTTCATTGGTGAACTGGAAGCCGAGCTGGGTCAGAAAGCCTCACTGACCCTGGGCAAGGCGCATGGCGTGGGCAGCGAGGAGAAATACGACCACCGTATCGAGGCCGTCAATTTCTCGCTCAACCACGACGACGGCGTGAAATTGAAGGACCTGGCCGACGCCGATGTCATCCTGGTGGGCGTATCCCGCTCCGGCAAGACCCCCACCTGCCTGTACCTGGCTTTGCAATACGGCATCAAGGCTGCCAACTATCCGCTGACCCCGGAAGACCTGGACAGCCCCACCCTGCCGAAAATGCTGCTGCCCTATCGCAACAAGCTGTTCGGTCTCACCATCGATCCGGCCCGCCTGCACCACATCCGCCAGGAACGTCGCCCAGACTCCAAGTACGCTAGCCTGGACAACTGCCATTTCGAGGTCAACGAAGCCGAATCGATGTTCCGCTTCCACGGGGTGTCCTTCATCAGCACCACCCATAAATCCATCGAAGAAATCGCCACCACCATCATGCATAAGGCTACGCTGACCCGGCGCTTCTAAGATTTAAGAGCCGCTCACAAAACCCCTGCGGCAGCATTACGCCTCCTGGCCGTGCTGCTCTGTCTGCGTCGGCGCGCCGTGCCCCAGGGGCGCCAGGCTATTGTTAGCTGTTCCAAGCCTTGCCAATGCCGGCTGTCGTAAAGACGGCTGGCATCCTCCCGCCGCCCCTTCGATCAGCCCATCTTACCCAATAACAATATCCCTTTGTTTTATATTGGTTTTATCCAAACAAACCGGAACTGGCACGCGCAGAAAACACTCCTAGCTCTATCACGACCACGGAGCCGGCCATGTTCATCCTGCCTGTTACTGCCTGGCAAAGTTACGCCCTGCCCAGTTGGCGGCAAGGCCAGCAACTGGCCGGCGTCAGCGCCAAACCGGGAACATCCGCCCTGTCCGGCGAGGTGCGCCGGGAAATGGCCGAAGCCAGCAGCCCGACAGCCGCCTGGAATCCGCAACAACAGGCCGGGAGCGAGCAACAAGCCAGCCATCAGAACACGGCAAACCGTCAGCAACATGCCCGCTCCGACACAGCGGGCTACTTCCACACGCTTAACCCGCTGGGCAGTGTCATCGATATCTGCGTTTGACCTTTGCCCAGCCCCGCACCAGACACCTTGCCGCACATCACGCTTGACGCCTGCCGGCACGGCATGGTGTGATAGAAAGCATGAACTCCCGCATCGCATTCGCATCCTTCAACTGGTGGTGGCGCCTCTCCTGAGGTAGCGCCGGCGACTGTGCACGCATACAACCCGGAGGCTGCCGACAAGGCGGATCCGGGTTTTGTTTTGTCTACGTTCCGCCTTGTCGATGGTTTCCGTTCATTACTGAAAACTGGAACCCGACATGAAACTGAGCGACATCTCCTCCCAGGACATCATTCTCACTGGCGACCGCACCACCGGCTCGCTGCACCTTGGCCATTACGTCGGCTCGCTGCGCAACCGTGTGCTGCTGCAGGACCGCTGCCAGCAATTCCTGCTGCTGGCCGACGCCCAGGCGCTGACCGACAATATGGGCAATTACCTGAAGGTGCGCGACAACGTGCTGCAGGTGGCGCTGGATTATCTGGCCGTGGGCATAGACCCGGCCAAGAGCACCATCTTCATCCAGAGCCTGGTACCGGAACTGACCGAACTGGCGTCCTACTACCTCAATCTGGTCACCGTCTCCCGGCTGGAACGCAACCCCACCATCAAGGATGAAATAAAACAACGCGGCTACGAGCGCGACATCCCCGCCGGCTTCCTCACCTACCCTGCCGCCCAGGCCGCCGACATCACCGCCTTCAAGGCCACCATCGTGCCGGTGGGCGAAGACCAGATCCCGATGATCGAACAGACCAACGAGATCGTGCGCCGCTTCAACGGCAGCGTGGAAACACCGGTACTGGTAGAAGCCAAAGCCATGGTGCCGGAAGTGGGTGCCCGCCTGCCCGGCATTGACGGCAAGGCCAAGATGTCCAAATCGCTGGGCAATACCCTCACCCTGTCCGCCAGCGCCGATGAAATCCGCCAGGCAGTCAAGATGATGTACACCGATCCCAATCACCTGCGCGTGACCGATCCCGGCCAGGTGGAAGGCAATGTGGTGTTCAGCTATCTGGATTCCTTCCACCCCAATATCGAACTGGTGAAACGCCTGAAAGACCACTACCGCCAGGGCGGGCTGGGCGACAGCGTCATCAAGCAACATCTGGAAGAGTGCCTGCAAGAGCTGCTGGCACCCATCCGCCAGCGCCGCGAAGAATACGCGCGCGACCCGGCCGCCGTGCTGGCCATGCTGAAACAAGGCACAGCGCGCGCCCGCCAGGTGGCAGCGGTCACCCTGAGCGAAGTCAAAGCCGCCATGGGGCTGAATTACTACTGATCGCAGCAGCCCGCGCCCTCCGGCAACAGGCAAGCCACAGCGGCCGCTCAAACTTGGGTGGCCGCCTCTCGGAGAATCAATGATGGAATTTGTTTATCAATGCCAGAATCTGGATGAAGTCCGTGAGCAGATCGACCGTATAGACCGCGCACTGGTGGCCCTGCTGGCCGAACGCGGCCTGTATGTGAAACAGGCGGCGGCCTTCAAGCAGAGCAGTGATGAGGTGGAAGGCGGAAAACGAGTGGATCAGGTCATGCGCCGGGTGGAAAAGCTGGCCGGTGAACTGGGTGCCGATCCGCAACTGACCGCCGAGGTCTATCGCACCATGATCACGCACTTCATTGCCAGTGAAATGCAGGAATTTGCCGGCCGCCAGGCCCGTAACATGGGCAATGCCGCAGCAAGCGCTTAGACTGCAGATCTTGCTCACCCTACTCAGGATTTGCCATGAAGCTGTTACACACCATGATGCTGGCTGCCAGTCTGTGCAGCGTACTGCCCACCGTCCACGCCGAGGAAGTGGGCAAGATCTCCACCACCTTCCGCCTGCTCAGCCCCAACGACAAGGTGGTGGTGGAAGCCTTTGACGACCCCTCCGTTGCCGGAGTGTCCTGCTATGTATCACGCGCCCAGACAGGCGGCTACAGTGGTGCAGTGGGCCTGGCCAAGGACCCGTCGCGCTTCTCCGTCGCCTACCGCCAGATCGGCAACATCAGCTTTGCCAAACCCCTGCCCAAGCAGGAGGAAGTATTCAAGGAAAGCGCGTCCTTCATCTTCAAGCATGTGCGGGTGGTGCGTATTGTCGACGCCAAACGCAATACCCTGGTTTACCTGACCTATTCCGACAAACTGATTGATGGCAGCCCGGACAACGCCGTTACCGCCGTGCCGGTCAGCGGACAGAGCATTCCGCAGAAATAGGGGCAGCATGATGGAGGCAGCAGGGGAACGCACCACACCTACCTTGCAGCTGGCTGGTCAGCTGTGGGATTTCCTGTCAGCCGGGCGCGGACATCGACCCTGTGATGTGCTGGTGGTATGTGGTTCTTATGACCTGAGGGTAGCAGAGCATGCCGCGGCCTTGCTGCAACAGGGCATTGCCCCACGCATGCTGATCAGCGGCAATACCGGCAACTGGACGCGTGAGTTGTGGAACAGGCCGGAAGCCGAGGTATTTGCCGAGCGCGCACTGGAGCTGGGCGTCAGTCACCAGCAATTATTGCTGGAGCCAAGAGCGCGCAGCTTTGCCGAGAATCTGGCCTTTGCGCGTGCCATGTGCCCGGATGCACGGCGCGTCACCTTTGTCACCAAGCCCAACTCCATCCGCCGGGTCACCCAGACCCAGCCAATACACTGGCCGGACATCGACTGCGCCGTGGATGCACCGGACTTCGCCTTTCCCTGGGGCGTATCCAATATGGTGGGCGTGTTTGGCCTGATCGAAGAAATGGTGGGCGACATCCACCGCCTGCTGCGCTATCCGCGACTGGGTTTTCAGCAGGCGCTGCCCATTCCGGACGAGGTGCTGGATGCCTGGCAACAACTGATTGCGCTGGGTTACAACCGTCACCTGCTGCGTGGTAGCGCGCTGGATGATCTTCCAACGTAACACGCAACAGCGGCCAAGCCTTAAAGCTGCACCTTCAGCCCGTCGTAGCCTACTTCCACTCCCGGCGGACACAGTGCCGCCAGGGTGTGGTATTCCAGCCGATGGATCATGTGGATCAGCACGGTGCGGCGGGCGCCAATACGCTCGGCCCACTGCAGCGACTGGTGAAAACCCAGATGCGAGGGGTAGCCATCCATGTTCAGGCAATCCAGAAACAGCACCTCCAGCCCTTGCAACAAGGCCAGGCTTTCGTCCGGGATATGCGACAGATCGGTCAGCCAGGCGGCATTGCCGATGCGCCAGCCCAGGCAGGGCCAGCTGCCATGCTGCAAGGGGATGGGCGTGATGGCCAGGCCATCATGTGCAAACGGAGCACTGACCACTTCGGGCAGCAATACCGGTTTGTCCCACACCTTGGACGGTGGCTGCAGCGCGTAG
>JAFANL010000217.1 GCA_019232735.1 Aquitalea sp.
CCGGAAACCCGGGACATCCCGCAAAGCCAGATTCCGCCGCAAAGCCGCTTGTCCACCTCCAATCTGTCCTTCCGTGGCAATGTCACCATCGCCGAAGGCAAAAGCGGAGATGTGGTGTTCCTGAATGCAGGCAATGGCTATCTGGTGCAGGATCTGCCCTTTACCGTGACGCTGAAGAAGTTCTATGTCGACTACTACAGCAACGGCATGCCCAAGCTGTTTGCCAGCGATATCGTGGTGACGGACAAGGCCAGCGGCAAGGTGACCGAAGCCCAGGTCAAGGTGAACCACCCGCTGATCGTGGACGGTGTGGCCATCTATCAGGCCAGCTTTGGTGACGGCGGCTCGCCGCTGAGCTTCAAGGCCTGGAATCTGGATGCCCCGCAAATGCAGCCGGTGCCGCTCAAGGGCGTATCGCTGGGCAACCAACCGCTGCGTGCCAACGGCAAGGACTACAGCCTGGAGTTTGGCGAACTGCGCGTGTTCAACATCGAGAACATGTCTGGCAAGAATGATGACAGCGCCGGCAAGAGCCTGTCCGAGCGCATGCAGGATGCCCGCGAGGTCAAACACGAAAAGCAGCTGAAGAACATTGGCCCGTCCATTACCTTCAAACTGCGCGACAAGCAGGGCCAGGCGGTGGAGTTCCACCATTACATGGCCCCCATCCAGCAGGATGGTGCCAATTATCTGGTGGCCGGGGTACGCAACAAGGTATCCGATCCCTTCCAGTACCTGCGTCTGCCGCTGGACGAGCAATTGTCGCTGGACAGTTTCATGCGTCTGCGCAATGCATTCATGAATCCCGCGCTCTATGATGAAATCGCCAAGCGCACCACCGCCAAGGCGATGCAGGGCTCGGCCATCAGCCCGGCCATGCAGCAGCAGTTTGCCGGCAGCGTGAAATGGATTCTGGGGCGCTTTGCCCAGGGTGGTTTCGTGGCACTGGAGCAGTTCCTGGACGAAAAAGTCCCGCAGGACAAGCGCCAGGCCGTGGCACAGACCTATGTGAAGATTCTGCAGGGTGCCGTGCCGGACGTGATGGCCGTGGCCAATGAGCAGGCCGGCATCAAACCGGTGGCCATGGATGGCAAGCAGTACCGCTTCTTGCTGGACAGCCTGGTCGGCATCAGCGCGCTGCATGATTACAACGCCCCGGTATTCCTGCAATTGCAAGGCTTTGACCAGGTGCAGGCCTCCGGTCTGCAACTCACCCGCTCGCCGGGCAAGAACCTGGTGTATCTTGGCTCGCTGATGCTGGTATTTGGCATCATCCTGATGTTCTACGTGCGGGAAATCCGGCTGTGGATACGCTGTGCTCCCGGCAGCGTACGGGTGGCGATGAGCTCCAACCGTCACAATCGTGATCTGGATACGGATTTCCAGCGCCACAGCGGGGCAATTCAACAGTTGGTACGAGGTAAGTGATGGAACTGGCACAATCCTATGTCGATCAACCGCTGTACAAGCGGCTGAAGACCGCAGACTGGCTCTACGCCGTGCTGATTCTGGTGGCGGCCGGCCAGGCCTGGCGGCTGTACAACCCCTTCATGGATGGCTACGAGCAGGGCATTCTGGCCGGCTCCGCCATCGGCCTGGTGGCGCTGGGCTGGTTCTGGAAAGCCTGGCGCTGGTTCTTCCCGCTGTCCGCCTGTGTGGCACTGGTCGGCATCAGCCTGTATCACGGCCAGCTGGCACGGGGCCAGACGGCGTTCTGGCTGAAGTTCCTGCTGTCCAGCCAGTCCGCCATCATGTGGATGTGCACGCTGTTTTTCCTGGCCACCCTGGTGTACTGGACCGGCCTTGTCACCCGCTCGGCCATGCTGTCCCGCATGGGCAGCGGCCTGACCTGGGCCGCAGCAGTGATGGGTGCTGCCGGTCTGTTCGTGCGCTGGTATGAAAGCTATCTGATCGGCAGCGATGTCGGCCACATTCCGGTATCCAACCTGTATGAAGTGTTCATCCTGTTCACGCTGATCACCGCGCTGATGTATTTGTACTACGAAGCCCGCTTTGCCACGCGTCAGGCCGGTGCCTTCGTGCTGCTGGTGATCTCGGCCGCCGTCGGCTTCATCCTGTGGTACAGCTTCGATCGCCAGGCACATGAAATCCAGCCCTTGATCCCGGCCTTGCAATCGTGGTGGATGAAGATTCATGTTCCTGCAAACTTCGTCGGTTATGGTGCCTTTGCCATGTCGGCCATGCTGGGCGTGGCCGAGCTGCTGGTGCTCAAGGGGGTGCTGAAAGATCGCTTGCCCAGTGCGGAAGTACTGGACGAGATGATGTACAAGGCCATTTCCATCGGCTTCCTGTTCTTCACCATCGCCACCATTCTGGGCGCCATGTGGGCGGCCGATGCCTGGGGCGGCTACTGGAGCTGGGACCCGAAGGAAACCTGGGCCCTGATCGTGTGGCTGAACTATGCCGCCTGGCTGCATATCAGGCTGGTGAAGGGCTGGCGCGGTGAGCCGCTGGCCTGGTGGGCGGTGATCGGCTTGCTGGTCACCACCTTCGCCTTCCTCGGGGTGAACATGTATCTGACCGGCCTGCACTCCTACGGCGGTCTGTAATCCTCCCCCAGCCCCGGCCTTGATCGTGCCGGGGCTTTGCTTTGCCCCCGGCACGGACAAGACGGCCGGGGTTTGTTATTGTGTTGACTGTTTCTTTTCAAGGATCTCGTTTTTACATCATGGATTTATCCTGGCTGTCTGACCCCTATGCCCTGCTAGGCCTCTTGACCCTGATCGTGCTGGAGGTGGTGCTCGGCGTCGACAACCTGATTTTCGTGGCCATCCTGGCCGAAAAACTTCCGCCGCAGCAGCGCGACCGCGCCCGTGTGCTGGGCCTGTCACTGGCGCTGATCATGCGCCTGTTCATGCTGGCCGGCATCAGCTGGCTGGTAAAGCTGACCGAACCACTGTTTTCCGTACTGGGCCAGACCTTTGCCGGCCGCGACCTGATCATGCTGGGCGGCGGCCTGTTCCTGCTGTTCAAAGCCACCATGGAGCTGCACGAGCGCCTGGAAGGTGTGGCACACAGCGAGGGTAATGGCCAGAAGGCCTATGCCGCCTTCGCCACGGTCGTGGTGCAGATCCTGGTGCTGGACGCGGTGTTCTCCATTGACTCCGTCGTCACCGCCATCGGCATGTCCGAACACCTGGGCATCATGATGCTGGCCGTGGTGATCGCCATGAGCATGATGATCATGGCCAGCAAACCGCTGACCCGCTTCGTCAATGCCCACCCCACCGTGGTGATGCTGTGTCTGGGCTTTTTGCTGATGATCGGCTTCAGCCTGATTGCCGACGGCTTCGGATTCCATATTCCCAAGGGCTATCTGTACGCCGCCATCGGTTTCTCGGTGCTGATCGAAGTGTTCAACCAGGTGGCCAATGTCAACCATCAACGTTACCTGAACAGCCGCCACAGCTTCCGCTCCCGCACCGCCGATACCGTGCTGCGCCTGCTGGGCAATGCGCCGCTGCAACATGGTAGCCACCACGAACAGGAACACGAAGAAGGCCCGCACGAAGAAGCCGAAGAGGCATTTGCGCATAACGAACGCGCGATGATCCACAGCGTGCTGACGCTGGCCGAGCGACCCATCCGCGTAATTGCCACCCCGCGCTCCGACATCCACCGCCTGGATATCAGCCAGGCGGCCGAGCAGCAGCGCAAGGTATTGCGTGACAGCCCCTACTCCCGCTTGCTGGTGGTGGGTGCCGGCCGCATCGACGAACCGCTGGGCATTGTGGCGCGCAAGGATCTGCTGGCCCAGCTGCTGGACGGCCAGACGCTGGACGTGATGAGCGCCTTGCGCCAGCCGCTGGTGCTGCCGGAAGGCATGACGGTGCTCAAAGCCATGGAGGCTTTCCGGCAGCAAGCCGCCGACATGGCCTTTGTGGTGAATGAATTCGGCAGCCTGGAAGGCATCGTCACCCAGAAAGACCTGATGGAAGCCATTGCCGGCGACTTCCCGGAAGAACACGAGCGCCACGAGCAGCCGGCGCTGGTACAGGGCGAGGATGGCAGCCTGGACGTGGAAGGCAGCACCGAGCTGGTCACCCTGGAGCAATACATCAATCTGGGGGATTACGAAGAGGAAGACTTCCATACCGTAGCTGGCTTGCTGATGCACCGGCTGGAACGCATTCCGCGCCAGGGCGACAGCATCCGCGAAGGCGGCTGGGAAATCGTGGTCACCGAACAGAAGGGCAACCGTACCGAACGCGTCAGCATCCGCCCGCTGCCCAAGCTGGACGATGAGCAAGACTGAAGCCAACAGCAGCCCAGCCCCGGCTGGCTGCTGGTATCTGTACATGCTGGAATGCCGTGACGGCGCACTGTACACCGGCATCAGCACCGATGTGGCACGGCGCTACGCCACTCATTGCGCCGGCAAAGGGGCGCGCTACACCCGCCTCAACCCGCCGCAGCGCATCGCCCTGGTCCACCCTTTTGCCGACAAGTCACAGGCGCTGAAGGCGGAACACGCCATCAAGCGCCTGTCTGCCGCCACCAAACGCCAGTTGGTGGCGCATGGCGACCTGGACGACTGGCTGGCAACACGCGCCGCCTTGGCCGTCGCCAATCAATAAACAAAGCGTTCGCGCAGATCTTCCAGATTCAGCTCACTCAGGATGGCCTCTTGCCGCTCGCGCGCACTCTGCTTGCCCTTGCCGGTTTTCTTGGCAATGATCAGCTCGTTCTTCATCGAATGCTCCCAGCCCACCAGCTCGGTCACCGTCAGCTGGTAGCCATGTGCTTCCAGCTGCAGGCAACGCAGCACATTGGTCAGCTGGCTGCCAAACTCGCGCGTGTGGATGGGATGGCGCCACAGCTCGGATAGTGGCGTCTTG
>JAFANL010000229.1 GCA_019232735.1 Aquitalea sp.
TCCGGGTACAGCTCATCGCGGAAAGTCTTGCCTTTAGCGTCGAAAACGCAGGCGCTATAATCGAACTGCACTTCTTTCTCCAGCCGGCGCAGCATGTTGACCATGCCATAAACCGCCCCGGTGGGCCGGCCATCCGGAGAACGCAAATCGGGCATCGCGTGAAAGGCGCGGTACAGGTAGGAAGAGCCGTCGATCAATAACAATGTTTTCATAGAAAAGGGGCGAATGATGAGCTTGTCCGATAAATTGCCGCAGACCAGTGATCGTTACGACATGATGCAACGCTTCCGCTCGCGCGAGGCGTGGCACGTGATGAAGATCATGTCGGAGTTTGTCGACTCGGCCGAAGAACTGCAAGGCATCACGCCGGCAGTGAGCATCTTCGGCAGCGCCCGTACTCCGCGCGACCATGCGTATTATAAGCTCACAGAAGAGGTGGCCCGGCGTCTTTCTGATTCCGGCTTTTCGGTGATTTCCGGCGGCGGCCCCGGCATCATGGAGGCCGCCAACAAGGGGGCCTTCTATGGCAAGAGCCCGTCGGTGGCGCTCAACATTGTGCTGCCGCACGAACAGAAGCCCAACGAATACCAGGACTTGTCGGTCAAGTTCAACCACTTCTTCAGCCGCAAGGTGATGTTCGTCAAGCATGCCATCGCCTATGTGGTGATGCCGGGCGGCTTTGGCACGCTGGACGAAATGTTCGAGGCGCTGACGCTGATCCAGACCGGCAAGAGCCGCAAGATCCCCATCATCCTGTGCTGCCGCGAGTTCTGGAGCGGTCTGATCGACTGGGTGAAAAATCATCTGGTAAAAGAAGGTATGATCAACCCTGACGACGTAAACCTGATCCAGTTGATCGACGATCCCGACCAGATCGTGGAAACGATCTTCAAGCACTACGAAACGCGTGGCTTCGAGGCCCTGCCGGAAGAACGCGAAAAACTGCTCAATCTGTGACGACACCTTCACCAAGGACCATCATCATGCGCCGCATGCTTGCTCTCCTCGCCCTGCTGCCACTGTCGGCTGCCTGGGCCGAAACGCCGCCGGCTCCCGCCACGGTACCGCCGCCGCCCACCATCTCGGATGAGGCCGGCACTGCGGAACCGGAAGTACGCATCATCCAGCGCGGCGACGACAAGATCGAGGAATACCGTCTCAACGGCCAGCTGTATATGGTGAAAGTCACCCCGGCGGTGGGTTTCCCGTATTACCTGATGGATGAAGAGGGCAATGGCAATATGAAGCAGGTGGACCCGAACCGCCGCATCATCATCCCGCAATGGGTTCTCAAGCGCTTCTGAGGAACAGGCATGTCGGTTTACACCACCGTCAGCGATGACATGATGCAAAGCTGGCTGAGCCGCTATGCGCTCGGCCAGCTGGTCGAACTCAAGGGCATCGCCGCTGGCGTCACCAATACCAATTACTTTGTCACCACCACGCATGGTCGTTATGTCCTGACCATCTTCGAAACCCTGAAGCTGGAAGAACTGCCCTACTACCTGACGCTGATGAGCCATCTGGCGCGTCATGGCGTGGCCTGCCCGGCCCCGGTGGCCGACAATACCGACCAGTTTGCCTCGCTCTTGGCCGGCAAGCCGGCCTGTCTGGTGAGCTGCCTGACCGGTGCCGACATCAGCCAGCCCACCGCCATCCAGTGCCATGCCGTCGGCGAAATGCTGGCGCAGATGCACGTGGCCAGCGCGACCTTCCCGCGCAAGATGCGCAACCCGCGCGGCCCGCGCTGGTGGAGCGATACCGCCAGCGCCATGTACCCGTTCATGGGCGAGGCCGATGCCGCCAGCCTGCGTCAGGAAATCCAGTTCCAGGACAGCCATCGCTTCGATCATTTGCCCAGTGGCGTGATTCACGCTGACCTGTTCAAGGACAATGTGCTGATGGACGGCGACAAAATCGCCGGTTTCATCGACTTCTACTACGCCTGCAACGACATCCTGCTGTACGACGTGGCCATTGCCTTCAATGACTGGACCCGACAGGAAGACGGCAGCATAGACCCGGCACTGGCCAGCGCCTTCCTGGCCGGCTACCAGTCGGTACGGCCGCTGACCACGGAGGAGAAAAAGGCCTGGCCGGTCATGCTGCGTGCTGCCGCCCTGCGCTTCTGGACCTCGCGTCTGCTCGACTTGTACCAGCCCATGGCCGGCGAGCTGACCTACACCAAGGACCCCAAGGTGTTCCAGCGGCTGGTGGAAACCCATCGCCAGCGCAGCGATTTCTGGCTGTAAGCTAACCGTTTGTTGAACGTCTCGCGGGCGAGAGCGAGACAGGGCGAAACGACTGAAAATAAGTGGGAAAGCGGAGTTTACATCGCGTAAATGAGTTTTCCGAAGGCGTTTTTAACCCGGCAGCGCTCCCCGATTTAACGCGCACTGCGGACGATGAACAGGCTCCAGGCCGACTGGCAGGTTGCGGCAACGCCACCTGCCACCTGCCGCCCCTTTTCAGTCACGGTTGAATGCGGTCATGCCGCGAGTCTGTCCCTTGTCCTTGTGCGTGATGCGATACAGGGTACGGTGCAAGGTGGGCAGCTCTGCCAGCACGGCAACGATCTGGCCGCTATCCAGTAACTCCTGCACCACATGCAGCGACAGGCAGCTGACGCCCAGACCGGCCGCTACGGCACGCTTGATGGCTTCCGAGTGACCCATCTCCATCACTTCACCAAAACTGCCGATATGCGGTAACAGCAAGCGCTCCACCTCTTCACGGGTGCCGGAGCCGCTCTCGCGCAATACCCACTGTGCCTGCGCCAGCCGCGACAGGCTGACAGCCCCCTGCCCCAGCGGATGCGAAGCTGCGGCAAACACCACCAGCGTATCGTCTTGCCAGGGTTCCACCACCAGATCCGGGTGATGACAAGGCCCCTCGATAAAGCCCATGTCCACCTTGAAGCCAGCCACGGCATCGACGATGTCCGCTGTATTGGCCACCATCAACTCTACCCGTGCCTGCGGCCTGGCCTGCCGGAAGCGGGCAATCTGCTCCGGTAGCAGATAATTGGCGATGGTGGTACTGGCGCCCAAGCGCAGATGCATGGCCGCCTCTGTGTCAAACAGCCGCTGCATGTCCTGTGCCGCATCCAGCATGGCCCTGGCCCGTGGCAGCAATAAGCGGCCATGTTCGTTCAGCACCAGCCGCCGCCCGATCCGGTCGAACAATTGCGCGGCCAAGCCGGCCTCCAGCGCTGCCAAGGCCTGACTGGCCGCCGACTGGGTCAAGGCCACATGATCGGCCGCCGCCGTGACGGTACCCAGCTCGGCCACCGCGGCAAACACTTCCAGTTCGCGCAAGCTCAAGCGCAATGCCATTTCGCCTCCCGTTTTCTTTCCAGCTTCGCTGCCCAGCAATATATTAATTTTTCTAATTATTTATAGATATTTTATCCGTTTTTCAACTTTATCGCTGCGCCTTATCGTACAGCCATCGGGGCAGCTGCCCTCACACTACGCAGGTATTCCACCATGCCTATCCTCCGCCAACACCTTCCCGGCCTGCTACTGGTGCTGACACTGGCACTGGCCTCGCTCTACGCCGCCGGCCTGCCCTGGTTCAGCCAGCTGGGACTCTCCGCCCTCACCATCGCCATTGTCGGCGGCATGGTGCTGGGCAATACCCTTTACCCCGTGCTGGCACAGCACAGCCATGTCGGGGTGAGCTTTGCCAAAGGACGCATCCTGCGGCTGGGCATCATCCTGTTCGGCTTCAAGCTCACCTTTCAGGACATTGCCGCCGTTGGCATCAGCGGCATCCTGATCGATGCCTGTGTGCTGACCTCCACCTTCCTGTTCGCCTTCTGGCTGGGCCACAAGAAAATGGGCATGGATGAGCAAAGCGTCATCCTGATCGGTGCCGGCAGCTCGATCTGCGGTGCGGCTGCCGTACTGGCCACCGAACCGGTCATCAAGGCGCATGCAGAAAAAGTCGCCGTGGCGGTGGCCACCGTGGTGGTGTTCGGTACGCTGGCGATGTTCCTCTACCCACTGCTGTTTTCGCTGGTCAGTGCGCTGGGGGTATCGGAATTTGCCTACGGCGTGTTTGCCGGTTCCACCGTACATGAAGTGGCCCAGGCAGTAGCGGCCGGTCGTGCGGTCAGCGAACATGCGGCCACCAGCGCGGTCATCACCAAAATGATCCGCGTAATGATGCTGGCCCCCTTCCTAGTGATTCTGTCCGGCTGGCTGGCCCAGCGGCATCAGGCTGGCGGCAAGGCAAAGCGCCCGATCACCATTCCGTGGTTTGCCCTGGGTTTTCTGGCCATGGCCGGCTTCAATTCGCTGCACTGGCTGCCCCATGCCCTGGTCGCCCAACTGATTGCGCTGGATAACCTGTTGCTGGCCATGGCCATGGGTGCGCTGGGTCTGACCACCCATCTGTCGGCCATCCGTCAGGCCGGCAGCAAGCCGCTGATTCTGGCCACCGCCCTGTTTGCCTGGTTGCTGATCGGCGGCACCCTGATCAATGGCGGCATCAGCTATCTGCTGCATCAGCTCTGAAACACTGCCTGCAATAAAAAACCGCCCGGAATCGGGCGGTTTTCATATCGTTGACAACCACCCTTCTCGCTTTCTGCAAGGAAAGCGAGGCTCCCTTGCAGGGCAAGGGCGGGGGGATTGGGAATAGATGGGAAGGCTGCGAGATCAGTCAATTAGTCGAAAGGCCCGGCTTTGCCGGGTCCAGTGCAATCGAACCAGATTACTTTGTCAGCAGCCTGAAAACCGCCCGGCATCGGGCGGTTTTTCTATGGCAGAGGCGAAATCAGCACGGGCACTTTTTCATCGACTTGCCACCGTAACGCTCGGACTGGCAGTGGGCGAAAAATTCCTCGCGGCTCATGACCGGCGCATTCGGGCTGTAGCGGCGGCGACTGGCGACATACTTGTCATAGTCCTTCACCCCCACCATCAGCCGCGCAGCTTCGGTCAGCTGGCGCAACAATTCAGACATTGGCTTCTCCCTGACGGTAAGCCGCCGGCACTTCCTTGGTGGTAGCCCACTTCACGGCCAGTGCCTTGCGGATGACATCGACGGAGAACACCAGCATGGCCACCACCACGGCGATGAACATGGCGGTCAGCGTGGCATCCACATAATCATTGAAGATGATCTGCTGCATCTGTGCCAGGTTTTTCGCCGGCGCCAGCGATTCACCCTTGGCCACCGCCGCAGAGAACTTGTCGGCGTGCGCGAGGAAGCTGATCTTGGGGCTGCTGTGGAACAGCTTCTGCCAGCCGGCCACCAGAGTGACGATCAGCAACCAGATGGTGGGCACCGCCGTCACCCATACATAGCGCAGCTTTTGCATCTTGATCAGCACCACGGTGGCCAGGATCAGCGCAATGCCGGCCAGCATCTGGTTGGCAATGCCGAACAGCGGCCACAAGGTGTTGATGCCACCCAGCGGATCAACCACGCCCTGATACAGGAAGTAGCCCCAGCCGGCCACGGCCAGACCAGTGGCCAGCAGGTTGGCCCCCCAGGATTCGGTATCGGCCATGGGCTTGATGAAGATGCCCAGCAGGTCCTGGATCATGAAGCGCAGCACGCGGGTGCCGGCATCAATGGTGGTGAGGATGAACAGCGCTTCAAACAGGATGGCAAAGTGGTACCAGAAGGCCATCATGGTCTTGCCGCCGATCACGCCGGACAGGATGTGCGCCATGCCCACCGCCAGCGTCGGAGCCCCACCGGCACGCGACAGGATGGTGGCTTCGCCCACATCCTTGGCCATTTGTGTCAGCACATCCGGGGTGATGACAAAGCCCCAGCCGGAAATCACCTGCGCGGCATCCACCGCGGTCTTGCCGATGACGGCTGCCGGGCTGTTCATGGCGAAGTACACGCCCGGGTCCAGCACGCAGGCCGCAATCAGCGCCATGATGGCGACAAAGCTCTCCATCAGCATGGCACCGTAGCCAATGGCGCGGGCATGGGTTTCGTTTTCCAGCAGCTTGGGCGTGGTACCCGAAGCCACCAGCGCATGGAAACCGGATACCGAGCCGCAGGCAATGGTGATGAACAGGAAGGGGAACAGGTTGCCGGCAAAGACCGGGCCGCTGCCATCAATGAATTTGGTCAGCGCCGGCATGTGCAGATTGGGCGCCACCACCAGGATGCCGATGGCCAGACCGACAATGGTGCCGATCTTGAGGAAGGTGGACAGGTAGTCACGCGGGGCCAGCAGCAGCCATACCGGCAATACCGAGGCAATGAAGCCGTAGCCGATCAGGATCCACGCCAGCGTGGTGCCCTGGAAAGTGAACAGCGGTGCCAGCGTGGGGCTGTGGGCGACATCGCCGCCATACACAATGGCCAGCATCAGCAGGATGAAACCGATGACGGAGATCTCACCAATCTTGCCCGGCCGTACATAGCGGGTATACACCCCCATGAACAGCGCAATCGGAATGGTGCAGGCAATGGTGAAGGTGCCCCACGGGCTGCCGGCCAGGGCCTTGACCACCACCAGCGCCAGCACGGCCAGCAGGATGATCATGATCATCAGGATGCCGATGGAGGCAATCACGCCGGGGATGGGGCCCAGCTCCAAACGGATGATTTCGCCCAGCGATTTGCCATCCCGACGCATGGACAGGAACAGCACCAGGAAATCCTGCACCGCACCGGCCAGCATCACGCCGACCAGAATCCACAGGGTGCCCGGCAGATAGCCCATCTGCGCGGCCAGTACCGGCCCGACCAGTGGCCCGGCGCCGGCAATGGCGGCGAAATGGTGGCCGAACACCACCCATTTGTTGGTGGGAACGTAATCCAGGCCGTCGTTATGTCTTTCCGCCGGCGTCAGGCGCTTGGCATCCAGTTCCAGCACGCTATTGGCGATAAAGCGGCTGTAAAAACGATAGGCGATGGAGTACACCGATACGGCGGCCACCACCAGCCAGATGGCATTGACGGGTTCACCCCGGTTTAATGCCACCACGGCAAACGCAATGGCACCAGCCAATGCGACGGCAATCCAGATTGCCCATTCCTTTAAGCGTTGCATGTGATTTTCTCTGTCCAGGTTAGTCATGGGTCGGCGGGGAAACCGACCTGTCTGCCTCGTGTGTGCATTCTTGATTCTGTCCGCATAAAGTGCCGAATACAAGCCAAATGCCAGTGCGGTGCTGCATGGTGATACTATTTGCGCATTGTTTTCTGCAGGCACGGCATGACACCGCACATTCTCATCATCGAAGATGACATTCATCTGGCCCAGCTGATCTCTGCCTATCTCACCAAGCATGGCTATCAGGTCAGCCTGCATGGTCGCGGTGACACCGCGGCCGATGTCATTCTGGAGACCCGCCCCGATCTGGTCATCCTGGATGTCATGCTGCCGGGCAAGGAGGGTTTCGATGTCTGCCGCGAGGTACGCCTGCGCTACCCCGGACGCATCCTGATCATGACGGCGCGGGACGAGGATGTGGATGAAATCCTGGGCCTGGAACTGGGGGCGGATGATTATCTGGCCAAGCCGGTGGAACCGCGCCGCCTGCTGGCAAGGGTCAGGGCACTGCTACGCCGTGGGCTGGCCGATGACAGCAGCCTGGACAGCAGCGACAGCAATGACCTGGTATTCGGTCAGTTCACCATCAGCCAGGGCACCCGCGCCGCCTATCTGGCCGGCGATGAAATGGAACTGACCACCGCGGAATTCGACCTGTTGTGGTTGCTGGCCAGCCACGCCGGCCAGGTCTTGTCGCGCGATGACATCATGAACGAGTTGCGTGGCATCGGCTTCGACGGCCTGGATCGCTCCATTGACGCCCGTATCTCGCGTCTGCGCAAGAAGCTGGGCGACAGCCCGGACTCCCCCACCCGTATCAAGACCGTGCGCGGCAAGGGTTATCTGTTTTCACGCAGTGACTGGGAATGATCAAACTACCTTTTTCCCGGCCCGACAAAAAGTCGCGTCCCGGCAAATCTTCGCTCGCCACCCTGTTCGCCCGCTACTTCATCATCGCCATGGCGGCAGAGCTGGCCATCATCATCGGTTTTGCCTTCATGCTGGGCAAGCTGTACCAGAATAGCGACAGCGAAAACACCCGCCGCATGCTGGACGGCCCGGCCTCACTGCTGCTGCAGGAGCTGGAGCGGGTGACACCGGCCCAGCGTGAACATGCCCTGCCACAGCTGACCCGCCACTTCAGCTATCCGGTGAAGCTGATTGCCACGCCGCCTGCGGATCTGGATCCGGAAAGCAAACAGAACTTTGCCACCGGCAAAACCTATCTCGACTTCGACAACAACCTGCTGTACATCCCGCTGCCAGATGAAAAACGTATGGTGATGATGGGACCGCTGGACGCCACCTCCAATGGCAATGACAGCGGCTGGATTACCGAGGACATCGAAGTCCTGTTGCTGTGGATCCTGTTTACCGGCAGCACGCTGGGACTGCTGATCTACTTCTACCTGCGGCCAATGTGGCGCGACCTGGTCTCGGTACGCAATGCCGCCGAGCTGTTTGCCAATGGCGACTTCCATGTCCGGACCTCGCAGGCACACAGCCGGCTGTTCGCCCCGCTATCCACCGCCCTCAACAGCATGGCGGCGCGACTGGAACGCCTGCTGGAAATGCACCAGGCCATGAGCCATGCGGTGGCGCATGAAATCCGCACCCCGATTGCCCGCCTGCGCTTTGGCCTGACCATGCTGGAAGAAGAGGACGATCCGGACGAACGCCAGCGCTACCACGACGGCATGGAGCGCGACATGCAGGAGCTGGAGGAGCTGATCAGCGCCAGCATGGAATATGCCAAGCTCAACCGTGGCGACTCCATCCTGCAACGCGAACAGGTCGACCTGTATGACTGGTTTGATGACCTGCTGGATCTGGTGGACCCGCTGAAACCGGCCACGCTCAGCCTGACCATGGAATGCGCCCGTGGCCATGCCACCTTTGACCGCAAGCTGATTTACATTGCCAGCCGCAACCTGCTGTTGAATGCATTCAAATATGCACAAAGCAGAGTGCATCTGATCGTCGAGCGCCATGGCACCATGCTGGACATCCATGTCGATGATGATGGCCACGGCATTCCGGCAGAAGACCGGGAGCGGATTTTCGAACCCTTCCGCCGACTGGACCGCAGCCGCGACCGTGCGACCGGCGGTTACGGGCTGGGCCTGTCCTATGTGCGGTTGATTGCCGAACACCATGGCGGCAGTGCCTTTGCCAGCAACAGCCCGCTGGGCGGGGCCCGCCTGACCTTGCGCATCGCCCTGGGATGAATCGGGTCACAGCCTGTCACAATCCTGTGACACTAAGCGGACAGACTGGTGGCTTTTTCCTGTGCATACTGCAGGCTGTTTATCATCCTGTCCGGAATTCGTCATGACCAAAACCCGTCCCGCCGCCCTGTTGATTCATGGGTTGGGTGGCACTGTTTACGACCTTGGTTCCCTGGGCCGCACCCTGGAAGATGTGGGCATCACCACCCATGCGCCCCTGCTGCCTGGTCATGGCACCGAACCGGATGACTTGCTGGAAACCGACTGGCAAGACTGGATCAACAGCATGCGTGCCGAATACCGCGCCCTGAAACAACGCCATGGCGTGGTGCATCTGGCCGGTGTCTGCCTGGGTGCCCTGGTGGCGCTGGAAGTGGCCCGTCTGGAAAATCATCAGGACAAGCTGGCCCTGTACGCACCGCCGCTGTTCCTGGATGGCTGGAGCCTGCCGCGCCTGACCTGGCTGCGCAAACTGGGCTACATCCTGCCTGGCATGGCCAAACGCATGCGCGTGCCGGAAGCCGATCCCTTCGGCATCAAGAATCCGCGCATCCGCAAACTGATCCAGCAGCGCTTTGAGCGCGGCGAGCGTTTCCACTACCCCTATGTGCCGCTGGCCTGTATCCGCGAAGTGGACAAACTGCGCAAGCAGCTGATGCCGCGACTGAAGGAAATTACCTGTCCCACACTGATTGTGCACGCCGATGAGGACGACATCACCAGTCCGCGTTCAGCGCATCATCTGCAGGCCCATCTGGGTGGCAAGGTGGATTTCATGCCGCTGTCCGATAGCTATCACATGATTCTGGTCGATAACGAACGCATGCAGGTACTGGCTCGCAGCGTGGACTTCTTCCAGGCAAAACCGGCCGCCAAACCGCGTCCGACCGCCGCCGTGGTGCAGCAGGAATGGCAGGGCGAACCCCTGACGGCCTGAAACGACCTCGTTCATTCCCGCTCCACTGGGCCGGTGCTGGCAACAGCAACCGGCCCTGTTTGTTGTTGGTGGTCGCAAGTTCCGCCGCTTCATCAAATGCAACAAACTCTGCCGCTTTGTCATGCAATGTCACCAAGCCGGCACAGCGCGGCCACACAGCCAAAACGCTAGCCGCACAGTGCCGACGACAAGCTCTGGCACACTGTCTCCCATGCAAACCGGCCCTGTCGCGGAACCCCCGAGCTCGCGGCAAGGCTTTTGCTCTGTATCTGTAGGGTCTGGTAACGGACCCGTACTCCTCTGTCCTTTTGTGTGACTTTGTGCAACCCGCCCCCCTCTGGCGGGTTCTTTTTTTTCCGGATCGCCCTTCCTCGTGCAGCTGAACGGCTCTGTTACAATGCCAGCCACACCACCACCCAGGATATTGCGATGAGCCACCCCCACGCTGACAAGGTCAAAGCTTTTTTGCTGCAACTGCAAGACCAGATCTGTGCTGCACTGGAGCAGGCCGATGGCCGGGGCCGCTTTGTCGAGGATGCCTGGGAGCGCCCGGCTGGCGGTGGTGGCCGTAGCCGGGTATTGAGCCATGGCGCGGTCTTCGAGCAGGCCGGCGTCAATTTCTCCCATGTCAGTGGCGATGCCCTGCCCGCCTCGGCGACGGCACATCGTCCCGAACTGGCCGGTCGCCGTTTCGAAGCCATGGGCGTGTCGCTGGTGATTCATCCGGAAAATCCGCACGTTCCCACCAGCCATGCCAATGTGCGCTTTTTCATTGCCGAGCAGGAGGGTGCCGAGCCGATCTGGTGGTTTGGTGGTGGCTTTGACCTGACACCGTTTTATGCCGTGGAAGAAGACGTCATCCACTGGCATACCGTGGCACGGGATCTGTGCCAGCCCTTTGGCAATCAGGTGTATGCCGACTACAAGAAATGGTGCGATGAATATTTCTTCCTCAAGCACCGTAACGAAGCGCGTGGCGTAGGTGGGCTGTTCTTTGACGATCTCAATGCCTGGGGCTTTGAGCGTAGCTTTGCCTTCATGCAGGCAGTGGGCCAGGGCTTTGTCAGCGCCTATGTCCCCATCGTCGACAAGCGCAAAGCCACGCCGTGGACCGAGGCACAGCGCCAGTTCCAGCTGTACCGCCGTGGCCGCTATGTGGAATTCAACCTGGTATGGGACCGTGGCACGCTGTTCGGCCTGCAGACCGGAGGCCGTACCGAATCCATCCTGATGTCCATGCCGCCGCTGGTGCGTTGGGAATACGGCTATCAGCCGGCGGATGGCAGTGCCGAAGCCGAGCTGTACCAGCGCTTCCTGCCGGTACGGGACTGGATCTGAGCCAAATCCGGGCTACTGCACACCGGGTGGCTGCCCTTGCAGGTCCAGGCACACCCGGTTGCGCCCTTCCTGCTTGGCGCGGTACATGGCATCATCCGCCCGCTTTAGCACGGCTCCCGGCGTGCTGTCACTACTGAGCACCACGGCACAGCCCATGCTGGCCGTGACCTTGTCCGGCAAACCCAGCCGCGACCAGTTCAACCGTTCCAGTTGCAGGCGCAAACGTACCGCCGCCTTCATGGCATCGCGCAGCCCGGTGGCAGGCAGCACCAGTACGAACTCCTCTCCCCCCAGCCTGGCCACCATGTCCTGGCTGCGCAGCAGGCGCAGGGCCAGCCGCACCAGCACCTTCAACACCTCGTCGCCAACCGCATGACCAAAGGTGTCGTTGACCTGCTTGAAATGGTCCAGGTCCACCATGACCAGCGCAAACACCTCGCCCCGCTCACGGTAAGCCTGGAACAGCTGGGCCAGCACGGCCTGAAAAGCCCGGTGATTCAGCGCTCCAGTCAGCGGGTCATGCTCGGACAGGCGCCGTAATTGCCGGTTAAGCAACCAGGTACGGTTCAATAACTCCAGCGCCAGCCACAGCAATAATGCCGCCACCATGCCGGGCGCGGCACCGCGCAGGATTTTCCCCGCCAATACGCTATTTGGCAGATAGTGCACCACTCGCATGCCGCTATCGCCCAGGGCACTGACCTTGACGTGAGCGGTGGGGCCAGCGATGTAGTCGCTGCTGAGCGGCAGACGCAGCAGGTTTTCCTGGGGCAGGGGTTGCTCGTCGCTGGCAGCGACAATCTGGTTCTGTGCATTCAGCAGATAAAGACTGCCCATCTCATCGCCGCCGCGACCCATCAACTCTTGCAAGGTGGTGATGGTGATATCCATGCACAGCACCCCGTAAAAACGGCCATTTGCCCAGATGGGCTGGCTGATGGTCAGCATCGGCCCCTTGCCTGCCTGGTCGATATACACCGGGGTCATCACCCGCCGCCCATCCGGATTGACAATGGGCAGTGCCATGCGCCAGAACAGGCCAGCGCTGGTTTCCGCGCTGTAATGGTAGCTGCGGCCGGATACATAGGGGTACAGGTAGATGAATTGCCGGGCAGATACGTAATACACCCAGGCCACGCCGTTGTGGTCCAGATTGCGGTAGGCTGCCGACATCATCGGAGCCAGGCCCAGTGCAATCCCCATCTCGTGGCGTCGCTGCGGCACAAGCTCTCCAGTCCGCCCCTGGGCAGTCAGATTGCCGATGAGATGGTGGCTGAAGGCTGGTGGCAGATGATCAAGGGTAAGGTAGTCGCCCTCTGGCGCATTCTGCAGTGCCAACAGCAGCTCTTGCTCAACCGGGAAAGACTCTCCCCATTGCAGCTCACGCGTCGCCTCGGCCTGTATGGTGTCGATATAGCCGTAGATCTTGCCAAAGTGTTGCTGGATCAGCTCCAGCGCATGCTGGGCATGCTGATCGGACAGACGAAGTTCGCGAGAATAGACAAACCAGCCATTGGACAAGACCAATAGCAGCAGGACCAGCATCAGCCCGCCACGAAAAGTGCGCTGATTGTCCAATACCACTTCGCCCAGCAGCCTCTTTCGCATCTCGCCAACCCGCTTGTGACCCAGTTGACACTAGAGCACTGTTTTAGATGTACCCATTAAGCTAACACGGGAATCTGACAAGCTGTAGCCAACGTGGCGAGACAAGCGCAAAGCGTTGCAAACGGGCCGCAATGGCCCGTTTGCCCAGTACGACGGATTAGCGGGTCAGTCTGGCAATGTCTTGCTTGGCAGCATGAATCGCCGTGGCACGCTTGTCTTCGCCCATATTCACCGCTTCGGCGCGGACGAATTCGATATCGGTCACGCCAAGGAAACCCAGTACGGTGCGCAGATAGTCTTCCTGGAAGTCCATCAGCTGACCTTGCTCGGTGGAGTAAACACCACCACGTGTGGAGGCAATCAGGACTTTCTTGCCACCGGCCAGGCCTTGCGGACCGTTTTCGGTGTACTTGAAGGTGCGGCCAGCTGCGGCAACGCGGTCAATCCAGCTCTTCAGCTGCGACGGAATGGAGAAGTTGTACATCGGCGCACCAATCACCAGGATGTCAGCAGCCAGAAACTCTTCGATCAGCTCATTGCTCAGTGCACTTTCCTGACGTTGGGTGTCGTTCCAGTCGGCCTGCTCGGTAAAGTTGGCGGCAATGATTTCACCGGACAGATGGGCAATCGGCTGGGCGGCCAGATCACGGTAGCTGATGCTCAGCTCGCCGTGCTGCTGACGCAGACCGGCCACGATGGCGGCTGTCAGTTGGCGGGAAACAGAATTCTGACCAAGGATGCTGGAATCAAGATGCAACAGTTTCATGGGGGGTGTCCTCTTTGTGCGTTAAGCGATGGAGGAATAGTAGTTTTTGCCCGCCAGCGTGACTAGACTGCAAAAAAAGGAAACATTGTTCCATCAATAGGACAATCTGATGCAAGACCTGAATGACCTGCTGTACTTTGCCAAAGTGGTCGAACATGGAGGCTTCATGGCCGCCAGCCGCATGCTGGGTATTCCCAAATCACGCCTGTCACGACGGGTGGCCGAACTGGAAGAGCGGTTGGGTGTACGCCTGCTGCAACGTACCACCCGCAGACTGGCGCTGACCGAAGTGGGCAGCAGTTATTACCAGCACTGCCAGGCCATGCTGGCTGAAGCGGCCGCTGCCGATGATGCCATCACCCGTCTGACTACCGAGCCCCGTGGCCTGATCCGGGTCAGCTGCCCGGAGCTGCTGGCCAAGACCCTGCTGGCCCCGGTGCTCCCCCGCTTCATGCAGCGCTATCCGCAAGTACGGGTCGCGCTGGAGGCCACCAGCCGGCGGGTGGATCTGATCGAGGACAATATCGACGTCGCCCTTCGCGTGCGCAACAGCCTGCATGACAGTGCGAATCTGGTGGTACGCCAGCTTGCGGTCAGCCAGGTCATCCTGGTGGCCAGCCCCGCCTTCATGCACGATCGCCCCACCCCGCGTTCGCCGGCAGAACTGGCCGGCCTGCCGGCACTGACCATGAGCCGCCCGGATGGGCGTGGCCAGTGGCAGTTGCTGGATCAGGCCGGCCACACTTACACACTGCAGATCGACAATCCCCGCCTGATGACCGATGATCTGTTGGTTTTGCTGGAGGCCGCCATTGCCGGCATGGGCATTGCCGCCTTGCCGGTCATGGTGTGTGACGAAGCCCTGCAACAAGGTCGCCTGCTACGCTTGCTGCCGGAATTCGACAGCCCGTGGGGCATTCTGCATGCGGCCTTCACCAGCCGGCGCGGCCTGTCCCCCGCAGTGCGGGCCTTTATCGATTTTCTGGTCAGTGACCTGATTCCACCCGGCCACTCGTCCTATCTGCCTCCCGGATGAAGCACCAACAGAAACAGACGCGGCCGCCCACCCCATTGATGCAGTTCAATCCACCACAAGGAGTCCAAGCGTGAACGGAACATGGATCACCATCCCCACCGCAGATGGCCAGCCATTCACCGGCTATCTGTCGCTGCCCCCCATCGGCAGTGGCCCGGCCATCGTACTGGTTCAGGAAATCTGGGGCGTCAATGAACACATCCGCGCCGTGGCTGATCTATACGCCCTGGCCGGCTATGTCGTGCTGGCGCCCGATGTGTTCTGGCGACTGCAAGCACGGGTGGATCTGGATTACGATACCGCCGGTACCCAGCAGGCTTTTGCCTATTACCAGGCCGTCGATACCGCCCAGGCCGCGGCCGATGTTGCCGCAGCCGTCAGCCTGCTGCGCCAGCGCGCCGAGGTCAACGGCAAGGTCGCCACCCTGGGATTCTGCCTGGGCGGCCAGCTGGCCTTCCGTGCCGCCGCACTCAGCCAGGCCGATGCAGCGGTGTGCTTTTATGGCGGAGGCATAGACCAGTACCTTGATCTGGCTGCCAGAATCACCCAGCCCATCCTGTTCCACTACGCCGGCAATGACGAGCACATCCCGCAGTCTGCCAGCGCGGCAGTCAAGGCCGCCTTTGCCAAGCACAGCAATGCCCATTTCTTCGACTACCCCGGCGTAGGACACGGTTTCAATTGCTGGGGCCGCCGCGCCGTCTACAACCAGAGCGCCGCCGCACTGGCAACCGGTCGCAGCCTGCAATTCCTGGCCGAACACCTGTAACTTGCATCGCCCCCACCTGCCACCCGGGTGGGAGGCACTATCCACGCCAAGCGCAGTGTTGCTGGCAACACGACCCGCCCTGGCACCGAGCATGGCTGGCAATACGGCAACACCATGATTGCTCTCCACACACCATACGGGCCATCCCCTCCGACCTGACTCTGGCTATAATCACCAGCTTCTTCCTGCACTCGACAGACGGGTTTCATCATGCAAATTGCCAAACGGCCATTGCTATTACTGGCAGCCCTGCTGGGCATGCTAAGCGTGCTGCCGGCACGGGCTGCCACACTGGAAGTGGGTCAGCCGGTTCCTTCTTTCAGCCTGCATACCTTGCAGGGACAGCAGATTACGGCCGAGCAACTACGCGGACAGGTGGTGGTGATCAATCTGTGGGCGACATGGTGCAGCTATTGCCGTGAAGAAATGCCGGCACTGCAAAGCTATTACCAGCGGCATCACCAGCAAGGCTTGCAGGTATTTGCCGTCAGCATGGATGAGGCCAGTGAGGACCGGGCGGTGCGCGACATCATGCAGCAGTTTGCCTATACCGGTGCCATTGGCCGCGATAGCAAGCTGTCCGGGTTTGGTCGTATCTGGCGGCTGCCGATGACCTTCGTGATCGATCGCAAGGGGATTTTGCGGCGGGATGGCAGTGTGGGCAGCCCCACGGTGGATGCCAAACAGCTGGAAGCGGAAGTGACGCCCTGGCTGGCAGAGCACTGAGCACTCAGGCAGAACGGCCGCCAGTTGCGGCCGTTCTGCCTGCAAGGAAGCCTGCTCAGAACGAGAACCGGGCACCCACACTGGCGGTATAACGCGGTGCCAGTTGCACGCCATTCACCTTCTGGTAGATAGGGAGCTGGACAAAACTGTACAGCGTGGCCTGCTTGCTGACGGCAACGGAGAATCCAGGACTGATATACATCAGCGTGCCGCCGGTGCTGTATTGATCCGCATTGATACCATGATCATGAATGACATAACGGGTATTGAGCTGCAATTGCGGGGTCATACCCTGCCATGCCAAATAGCGGACACCCGCATTCAGGTTGTAGCCGGTGCCCGGACGGTATCCATCCACCGTATCCAGTGCCTTTTGCACCGTTGCCTGGGCAAAGTAATCCCAGTTCTTGCTGAGCGCATCAAAATAGTAGGCACCCAGAATCAGGTCGGTGGTACCAGTACCGGGCTGCAAGCCAGGATCAATACTGGCACTATCCCCCGGATTGGACGGATCGGTAGAGCTCCCCGTCTGGGTATGGCTGCCGGTGGGCAGCTTCAGGCCAAATAGCAGACCCAGATTATGCTGAGCGGTCAGGCCCTGGAAACGGCCCAATACCTTGATATCACCCAGACTTTGGGTGTGTGAGGTATAAGCGCCACCACCATCCGCGGCATTACTGCCATCAGAACCTTGCCCCAGCGTGCTGTGCTGACGGTCGATATACGGCAGTTGTACATTCACACCCCAGCTATTGGAGAAGGCATAGTCCAGGCCCAGTGTCAGGTACTGGTTCTTGGTGTACTGCTCCACTTCCTGAGCACCGGTAGGGGTCTGCAATTGGCTGGCACTGGCGGCCGAGATGCTATGCGTTCCCTGGCGCAGCTGGTTCTGGTTCAGGTAGTCGTAACGGATATCCAGCTTCAGCCCCTGTTGCGAGGTGAAGCCCTGGCTATCCCAGTCGGAACTCAAGGTACAACCACAGCTGGCACACGCCAGTGCCGGGCCGGCAAATCCGATCAGCAGCAGCGCGGCACACAGCTGGCCAAGTTTGTTTGGGTGCATTGTTATCAACCTTTGTCATTCAAGCGAGCGCCCTGATTATCCGGTGCCGCCGCAATGCGCACCAAGCGATATCCGGCAAAACAACCGGGCTGCGACAAAATGTCGCAGCCCGGTTGTGGTGTGCACGGCAGAAACCCGCGATGCCGTGCGGTGGAATAGCATCAGCCTGGTCACTACGTGCCGCACGCCATACCGATAAACTTGAAAACAGGATCAGCCGCTAAACGCAAGAGTAGCCAGTCGCGACCGGTTTGGGATGTGACCGATTGTCGCAGGGAGGCGCTGCTTGTCTGCCAGGCGCAGGCCGGGTGAGGATGCTCTTGTGCCCCCGAGGCATGAGCCCGCGTTTAACCAAGCGCGGCAGCTTGCCGCCCCGCCTCCCGGCGGTGGGCTGATCTTAGCTGGCGCGAGTCAAACCGGGGTTCGGGCGCCCGAGTGATGCTCGCCATTTGCCGGTCTCCAGATCAGACTTCCGCGCCCAGACAAGATGCGCAACAGCCTCCTCCCCCAGAGAGAGGAAGCCAGACGGCTGGCAACACAACCATGCAGTAAACCTGTGCTATTTTAAATAACTTGCCATATAAATTGCCGGCGTCTGGCTGGTACTTTAACAATCCCGCTTCTTTGCGGGCAGAGGCTGCCATCATGCTAAATCGCCCACTGCGACTGCTGCTCGCATCTGGCACCGTACTATGCGGTTTTGCCACTCAGCTGCTGGTATGGGAAAAGCTGGGCCCGGTACCGCCCTGGCTACTGCTCTACCCTTCCGTCTTTACCGCCGCCATCCTGACCGGGGCCGAAGGCGGCTTGCTGGCGACCGCATTGGCCGCCGTGCTTGGCTGGTATTACTTCATTCCCCCGCGTTTCAGTTTTGCCATCGATAGCGCCCCCACCGGCTATTCCATCGTGGTGTTCAGCGTGATGGGGGTGGCTTTTTCGCTGTTCAGCCAGAAACTGCGCGCAGCCCGCGAGGCCAATGCGCGGGCCGTCGCCGATGCCAAGTTGAGAATGGTGCTGGATCACGCGGCCGATGCCGTGATCGTGGCCAGCAGCAATGGTCTGCTGGCCTATGGCAACATGATGAGCAGCACGCTGTTGCAATACTCGGCAGAAGAATTGTCCACCCTGTCGGTCATGGATATCACCGCCCCGGAAGACGCAGAAAAAGCCAGGCTGGCCTTCCAGCAACTGCTGGACTTCGGCCATGCACGTTCGGAACTGATGCTGCTGGCCAAGGATGGACGCCGTATCGCCACCGAAATCAACGCCATCAAGGCCCCGGATGGCAGCCTGATCGGTACCGCGCGTGATATCAGCGAATACCTGCAGATCTACCAGGCGCTGGTGGAAAGCCAGACCCGGCTGCAATTGCTGATTGACCATGCTCCGGCTTCACTCGCCCTGTTTGACCGCGACATGCACTATCTGGCGGTCAGCCAGCGCTGGTGTGACGACTATTCCCTGGGGGAGCGTGACCTCCTGGGTCACTCTCACTATGAAATATTTCCAGAGATCCCGGAGCACTGGAAAAGCATCCATCAACAAGCACTGGCCGGGGAAACCATCCAGGCCAATGAAGATGTATTCCTGCGTGCCGATGGCAAGCTGCAATGGCTGCGTTGGGAGGTACGCCCCTGGCGCACTCAGGATGGCGGCGTGGGGGGAATTGTCATCTTCTCCGAAGACATCACCGCCCACAAGGAAGCCAGCCGCCAGGCGCAAGACAGCAAGGAAAGACTGGAGCTGGCACTGGCTGCCACCCAGGAAGGCGTGTGGGACTATGACATCCCGTCCGGCAGGGTGACACACAACCGGCAATGGTGCCGTATCTTCGGCCTGGATGAAGAGCAGCTGGAACACCCGGTTGAATTGTTTTTCACCCTGATTCACCCGGACGATCTGCCCGAAGTCAGCCAACGCCTGGAAGCTGCAATGAAGCATGGCAGCCCCTTCGACGGCGAATTCCGCATGCGTCACAGTAACGGGCATTACCTCTGGGTGGAGGATCGCGGACAGGTTGTTGCACGCAGCCCGGAAGGCAAGCCACTGCGGATGGTGGGTGCGGTCAGCGATATTACCAAGCGGCGTGCGGATCATGAGCGGATACGCAATCTGGCTTATTTTGACCAGATCAGCAATCTGCCCAATCGCACCTTGCTGATGGATCGTCTGGGACTGGCGCTATCCATTGCCCGGCGGCAAGGGCATATGGGCGCACTGGTCCTGCTGAATCTGGACCGTTTCCAGACAGTCAACGATGCCCATGGCCGTGAAGTGGGCGACAGCCTGCTGCGCGATATCGGCGAGCGCCTGTCCCGACAATTGCGGGAAGGCGACACGCTGGCACGTATTGCCGGCGACGAGTTTGCCATCCTGCTGCAGGACTGCGGCCAGGATTGGGCAGAGGCCGGCAGCCATGCCATCGTGGTTGCCGAGAAAGTCCATGCCGCCATGGGCAATAGTTTCCTGATCGCAACCGGCGACCAGATCAATCTGAGCGTCAGCATCGGGATTGCCCGCTGTCCACGCAGCGCAGAGGACAGTCCCCAGGAAGTGCTGAGACGGGCCGATACCGCGCTGCACAAGGCCAAGCAACAAGGCGGTGGCCAAACCACCTTCTTTGACGCCGACATGGATCAGGCGGTCAAGGAACGCTTTGCCGTTGACCGGGATCTGCGCAGCGCCATCCGGGATGAGGAGTTCCGGCTGTTCCTGCAGCCACAGGTGGATTTCCAGGGCCGGCTACTGGGTGCGGAAGCCCTGGTCCGCTGGCAGCATCCCAGCCGTGGGCTGCTGCCTCCGGCGGCCTTCATCGGCCTGGCCGAAGAATCCGCTCAGATCATCAGCATTGATAACTGGATGCTGAGCCAGGTGTGCCAGCTGCTGGTCGCCCAGACCATGGCCGGCCACCCCTTGCACCTGTCGGTGAACCTGTCACCGCGCCAGTTCCGCCAGCCGGGCTTCATCTGCTGGTTCAAGTCACTGCTGGAAAGCACCGGAGCCGACCCGACCCAATTGACGCTGGAAGTCACTGAAAGCCTGTTCATCGACAACATCAACGAGGTCGTGGCGAAGATGAATGAACTGGCCGCGCTGGGCATCCGTTTCTCGATTGACGACTTTGGCACCGGTTATTCCTCGCTGGCCTATCTCAAGCGCATGCCGATTCACGAACTAAAAATTGACAAGAGCTTTGTCCAGGGCCTGCCAACCGATCTCAACGATGTCGCCCTGGTGGAAACCATGCTGGCCATGGCCAGACACATGCATCTGCGGGTGGTGGCCGAAGGGGTGGAAACACCGGCCCAGGCGGCATTCTTCTCCGGGCATGGTGCCGTGGTACTGCAAGGCTATCTGTATGGCAAACCGGAGCCGGCACAGCAATGGATCAAACACTGGCACGCGGACACTGCGCTGCTCCACACCAGCGGGTAATACGTATGGAGGTGGCGGCCAGCCCCCTGCCCGGCTGGCCCGCGAGCAGGTAGCGGATCAACCATCAACCGGCTGTGCCGGCGTGTCCAGCAGCAGCTGGTAAAACGCCAGATCCAGCCAGCGCCCGAACTTGAAACCGACCTGGGGCAGCGTGCCGACATGCGTGAAGCCCAGTTGCTCATGCAGGGCAATGCTGCCGGCATTGCTGGCATCAATGCCGCCCATCATGGCATGCAGACCATGCTGACCGGCAGCCGCAATCAGTTCGCGCATCAGGAGGCGGCCCAGCCCGCGACCGCGATGCGCCTGATGCACATAGACCGAGTGTTCCACCGTGTACTTGTAGGCTGGCCAGGCACGGAAACTGCCGTAACTGCCAAAGCCCAGCAGCACTCCGTTTTCATCCTCGACACCGATCACCGGAAAGCCCCCAGCCTGCTTGGTTTCAAACCAGCCGATCATGTTTTGCAGGGTGCGTGGCTTATAGTCGTACAGCGCCGTCGAATTCAGGATGGCTTCATTGAAGATCTCCAGAATCGCAGCGGCATGTTTCTCAAAACTGCAGTGCACGATAACAGGTGTACTCATGGCGTTCTCCGGGAAACGGGGGAAAGCGTTGTCAGGACCAGGGCGTAGCGCGCCGGCCTGTCAGTCGCATTGTGAAAAGCGATATGCCGATCCAGGGTCATGGCCAGGCAATCGCCCGCCTGCAGCTGCCAGCGTTGCTCACCCAGCGTGATTTCCATTTCCCCCTCCAGCACCCATACCTGCTGGTGGGTAATGACATTGCGCGCCACATTATCGAAGGCAACGGTAGCACCAGGCGGGAAGGTCAGCTCCACCAGTTCCAGCGGCGATGCAAATCCGGCCGGCGAGACATGGCGCCGGAGATAACCGGAAGCCGGGTCGCGCCAGATCTGCTGTTCGGCATAGCGCGACAAGGGCTGCTCCGGCACCGCGCCGGGCGCATCGGCAAACAGCGTGGCCAGGGTCACGCTCAGGGCGTCCGCCAATTTGTTGAGCACCGCCGCGGTGGGACTGGTTTCTTCACGCTCGATCAGGGAAATCATCGAGCGGCTGACGCCGCTGTGTTCGGCTAGCTGGTCCAGCGTATAGCCGCGACTTTTGCGCAGCTCACGGACACGTTTGGCAATAAGGGTATCGACATGCATCAATCCAGTATAATGGATTTTTGTTTCCACAAAACAGGAATTTGATTCTGAATCATCCTGGGTGCGGGTCTTGCCTGCCTGAGAAGCTGCACCTGAACACCACCATGCCGCTCCTGCATTCATAAAAAACAGAAAAACTTCACACTCGCCATGGTTATAATTCGCCATGGAGGCATTACGCCCCAGTCAAAGCAGTACCGGGAGGAAGTCGGTGCAAATCCGACGCGGTCGCGCCACTGTGACTGACCTGCGGGTCAGCAGCCAGACCTGATCGGTACACCAAGCTACGTCAAGAAAGGGGCGCATTGACCCCGGAAAGGCCTGAATGATCAGTCAGCTCGTTAAAATCTTTAACGATTCCAACAGTGAAGTCCGTGGCAAGTTGTTCGGCATCTATGGGGTCTTGATTGCCCTCAACATCCTGGCATGGGTGTGGGCCTTGATCGCCTTCCACGACTACCCCGTATTGCTGGGCACCGCCTTGCTGGCCTATAGCTTTGGCCTGCGCCATGCGGTGGATGCCGACCATATCGCCGCCATCGACAATGTGACCCGCAAGCTGATGCAAGAGAAAAAACGCCCGGTTGCCGTCGGCTTTTTCTTCTCGCTCGGCCATTCCAGCGTGGTGATCATTGCCTCGGCCCTGGTGGCCATGGCGGCCATTGCCATGAAGGGCCAGTTTGAAGAAATGAAGGAAATCGGTGGCGTGATTGGTACCGCCGTGTCTGCCGGCTTCCTGCTGCTGATCGGGCTGATGAATCTGGTGATCCTGCGTTCGATCTGGAAGGCCTGGCAACGGGTCAAGGCCGGTGCACTGTATGTGGATGACGATTTCGACATGCTGCTGGCTGACCGTGGCTTCCTGTCGCGCATTTTCCGCCCCATGTTCCGCCTGATCTCCCGCAGCTGGCATATGTACCCGCTGGGCTTTCTGTTCGGTCTGGGTTTTGATACCGCCACCGAAGTGGGCCTGATGGGCATCTCGGCCACCCAGGCCGCCCAGGGCATGTCGCCCTGGAGCATCATGGTCTTCCCCATTCTGTTCAGCGCAGGGATGTCCCTGGTCGACACCCTGGATGGCCACCTGATGCTGGGGGCTTACGGCTGGGCGTATATGAAGCCGATCCGCAAGATCTACTACAACATGACCATCACCCTGGTCTCGGTGCTGGTTGCCGTGCTGGTCGGCGGCATCGAAGCGCTGGGCCTGTTTGCCGACCAGTTCAAGCTCAGCGGCCCGTTCTGGGATTTCATCGGCATGCTGAACGACAACTTTGGCACCCTCGGCTACCTGATCATTGCCGTCTTTGCCATCAGCTGGATCGTTTCCGTGCTGGTCTACAAGATCAAGGGGCTGGACGACGTCCAGATCAATACCGCCAAACGCTGATGGCGATCTGCCACCACACCAGCAAACGGAAGCCTGTAGGCTTCCGTTTTCTTTTCCCGTCTGGCCGGACAGAAAACAGGCCGCCACGACGCATCACGGCTTGTCCTGCGTCCCTGACGATTGCCGGGCCAGATCGATAAACGCCCGCAGGTACTCAATGCCGGTATCCCCCTCGCGGTAGCCAAGGAAAATCTGCTTGGCTATGCCAGCCGGTCCCAGCCGTACCGCATGGACATCCACCTTGCTGGCGTATTCCTCCACCAGCCAGCGCGGCAGTGCCGCCACTCCACGCCCGTTCACCACCATCTGCAACATGATGTCGGTGGTTTCGATAGGTTTGTGCCGCCGCGGGTGCACACCAGCCGGCGTCAGAAATCGGGTATAGATGTCCAGCCTTTCCACCGGCACCGGATAGGTGATCAGCGTTTCCGGCTGCAGATCTGCCGCCGTGGCATACGCAACACCGCGTAGCGGATGACTGGCCCCCACCACCAGCACCTGCTCGTAGTCGAATACCGGCTCGAAGCACAAACCCTCGCGGTAGAGCGGGTCCGGCGTCACCAGCAGGTCGATTTCGTGGCCGTACAAGGCGCCAATGCCGCCAAACTGGAATTTCTGTTTCACATCCACATCCACATCCGGCCACGCCACCAGATAAGGCGACACCACTTTGAGCAGCCACTGATAACAGGGGTGGCACTCCATGCCAATGCGCAACGTGCCTTTCTCGCCGCGGGCAAATTGAGCCAGCCGCTCCTCGGCATGCTGTAACTGCGGCAACAGACGGTTGGCCGTTGCCAGCAGATACGCTCCGGCCTGCGTGGGCCGCAGCAAGCGCCCCTCACGGTGCCACAGCGCGGTTCCCAGCTGTTGTTCCAGCTTGCGGATGGAATGGCTCAAGGCCGACTGCGTCAGATGCAGTTTGTCGGCAGCTGCAGTCAGCGTGCCTTCGCGCGCGACTTCATGCAGGATTTCCAGGTGGAT
>JAFANL010000001.1 GCA_019232735.1 Aquitalea sp.
CTGAGGCTGTTTGAGGAGTACGACTTTCTGCTGCTGCCCAGTGCCCAGGTCTATCCTTTTTCCTTGGCTCAACATTGGCCGAAGATGGTGGCTGGTCGCGTCATGAGCAGCTATCACCGCTGGATGGAGGTGGTGATCGGTCCAACCATGGCAGGTTTGCCGGTCATGAGCATTCCCGCAGGATTGGGGCGCAATGGCTTGCCAATGGGCTTGCAGCTGATTGGCCGTCCCGGGGATGATATGGGGGTACTACAACTGGCACATGCTTATGATCAGCAGCAGCGCTGGGTACAGAACGTGTTGCCGCCGATGTTGCAAGCAGGGGGCTGAGCCATTCACCACATCAGGCTGGAGACTGATCAGGATGTAAAAACCGCGAGGGCAATGCCGCTCGCGGTTTCTGTATTCCGATCAGACCGGCTTATTTCAGCGCGTGGATGGCCGGCAGATTGCGCCATGCACCGCGCACGTCCATGCCGTAGCCAAACACATAACGATCCGGCACATCCAGGCCAACAAAGTCGGCAGCAATCGGCTTGTCCTTGGGGATCAGCTTGTTGGCAAATACGCCGCTGTAGAACTCCTTGGCACCCATGCCCATGACCTTGTCGCGGATGGCAGCCATGGTATGCCCCTCATCCAGGATGTCGTCCAGCACCAGTACCACGCGGTCCTGTACATCTTCCTTGGGGGCCTGCTTCCATACCAGTTCGCCGCCATGGGTCTTGTCGCCGTAACGGGATACGTGCACGTAGTCGAAATCCAGGGGGAAATTCAGGCGCGGCAGCAATTGACCGGTGAATACGACGGCACCGCCCATCACGGACAGAACCAGCGGGTAGGTTTCACCCAGTTTTTCAGTGATTTCCACCGCCATGCGATCGACGGCAGCGCTTACTTCTTCTGCAGTGAACAGAATGTCCGAGCTATTGATCAGGCCGCGAGCTTCGGCAATGTTGGGCATGTTGACTCCTTGGGAAATGCAAACGCCGCTCCGTCGCAGGAGCGGCGTGATGGAAAATACCGGCTCAGCTCTGCAACTGTTGCAGATACTGAGCAAATTCTTTTGCTACTTCATGATGCTTCAGGCCGTAGCTGACCGTGGCTTTAAGATAGCCCAGTTTGGAACCACAATCGTAGCGGGTTCCCTTGAACGGCAAGGCCAGCACGGCTTCTTCTTTCAGCAGCGCTGCGATGCCGTCGGTCAGCTGGATTTCTCCACCGGCTCCGGGTGTGGTGTTCAGCAATTTGTCGAAAATGCGGGGCGTGAGAATGTAACGTCCCACGACCGCAAGATTGGACGGTGCCACATCCGGATGCGGCTTCTCCACGATGCTGGAGACTGCCTGACAGCCATGCGGGTTGGTGGCGACTTCCACGATGCCGTATGAGCCGGTTTCCTCGCGGGCCACGGTTTCCACCCCCAGGATGGAGCTATGCGTGGTATCGAACAGGCTGACCATCTGCTCCATGGCACCGGGTTCGCCGTCGATCAGGTCGTCCGCCAGAATGACGGCAAAAGGTTCATCCCCCACCACCGGGCGGGCACACAACACGGCATGACCCAGACCCAGTGCTTCGGTCTGGCGAATGTAGATGCAGCTGACCGAGGGCGGAATAATGCCGCGCACGGTGTCCAGCAGCTTCTGCTTGTTCTTGTTTTCCAGCTCGGTTTCCAGCTCGTAAGCCTTGTCGAAATGGTCTTCAATGGAGCGCTTGTTGCGGCCAGTGATGAAAATCAGCTCGGTAATGCCAGCGGCAATGGCCTCTTCAACGGCATACTGGATAAGCGGTTTGTCCACTACCGGCAGCATTTCCTTGGGACTGGCCTTGGTAGCGGGCAGAAAACGGGTGCCAAGTCCGGCAACCGGGAATACAGCCTTACTGATTTTTTTCATCGTCGCAGAATTCTTCAATTGAAAATATTTTTCGACTGGCGCGCATTCTATCCTGTCTTGCGCGCCGCACCAAACAACAACTCAATTCCCGTACTGCTGACGCAGCGTTTTTGCCACTTGAGCAATCAACGGAGGCCAGTCGGCAGGTGTTTCCTGGCGCCAGACGCGCATGCAGGCATACCACGGTGAGCGTTCTCCATGGCTCATGAAGAAGGGAGCGCTTTCCGCCCGCATCAGCACCCAAACCGGTTTGCCCAGCGCGCCGGCCAGGTGGACAACCGAGGTATCCACGCTGATGACCAGATCCAGCTGACTGATGATGGCCGCCGTATCGGCAAAGTCTGAGATGGGCAGCTGGAGTACCCGGCCTTGCAGCGCGGGCGGTTGCTCGCCCAGTTGCAGGCTGATGAAGTCGGCATCAATGCTATCCAGCAAGGGCAGGAATTGCTCCAGCGGAAC
>JAFANL010000012.1 GCA_019232735.1 Aquitalea sp.
CGCTGTGATGGCGACCACCACAGTATGGGTTCTTCAGCGGAAAACCAGGGAAAGATGCCTTGGGAGTACCCCAGCAGCAAGCGCGCCGGGGATAGATCCCCCCCGGCAGCCAACAGGCCATCCGGTTCGCTTAGCGCGCTGCGAACCGGAGGAAAAACCAGCTCGTGTCCGAGCCAGGGAATCATTATTTGTGGCCGGACTTGCCCTGGCAGGCAACGCATTCGCCGTACAGATACAGGGCGTGCTCGGCAATGCGGAAGCCATGCTGTGCGGCGATACGGTCTTGCAGCGCTTCGATTTCAGGATCGAAGAACTCCATCACGCTGCCACACTTCACACACACCATGTGATCGTGATGGCCGCCCTGATTCAGTTCATACACGGCCTTGCCGGATTCGAAATGGTGACGCACCAGAATGCCGGCCTGCTCGAACTGGGTGAGCACGCGATAAATGGTGGCCAGACCGATATCGATATTCTCGGCCAGCAGTTTGCGGTAGACATCTTCGGCAGACATGTGGCGATCTTCGGTCATCTCGAACAGGTCGAGAATTTTCAGACGCGGACCGGTCGCTTTCAGGCCGATATCTTTAAGGTGACTGGCTTTGCTCATCGTGATATAAATTGGGTCGATTTTTGAAGCATGATAAAGCCTTTTCATGGCTTTGCCTAACACCGCCAGTTAAATACTCAGCCCATCGGAGTCCCATGCGCGCCCTGATCATCGCTGCCGTCATTGCCCTCTCCGGCTGCACCTCCATGAATCCCATCAACTGGATCACTCCGCACAAGATGGAGATCCAGCAAGGCAACTATGTCACTGAAGATGCCGTGGCCAAACTGAAGCCCGGCATGACACGTTCCCAGGTGCGTTTCCTGCTGGGCACGCCCTTGTTGACCGACTCTTTCCACAACAACCGCTGGGACTATCCATACCAGGATAGCAAGCAGGGCAAGCTGGTGGACAAGAAGCTGTTGACCGTTTTCTTTGAAGGCGACAGCATGGTCCGTGTCGAAGGCACGGCCCAGCCTGCCGAACGCGCCATTCTGCCGGTGGATGCTTCAGCCCCCGCCCAGCAAGCCAAACCTGCCGCCCAGGAAGCAGCCAAGCAATGAGTGAACTGAATATCGTCATCGTCGGCGCCGCCGGGCGCATGGGTCGTACGCTGATCGAATCCGTACTGGCCACCCCGGGTGCCAAACTGTACGCCGCCGTGGATCGTGCCGGTTCCGACTTCATCGGTCAGGATGCCGGCCTGTTCATCGGCCAGCAGACCGGAGTTAAAATTTCCAGCGATTTTGCCAGCGCCGTGCAGGGGGCCCATGTCGTCATCGACTTTACCCGCCCGGAAGGCACGCTGGAGCATCTGGCGCTGTGCCAACAGCATGGTGTGCAGATGATTATCGGCACCACGGGCTTTGATGATGCCGGCAAGGCCGCCATCAAGGCGGCAGCAGAGCAGATCGGCATCGTGTTTGCCTCCAACTTCAGCGTCGGGGTCAACCTCACCTTCAAGCTGCTGGACATGGCTGCTCGCGTATTGAACGAAGGCTACGACATCGAGATCACCGAGGCACACCATCGCTTCAAGGTGGATGCTCCGTCCGGTACCGCACTGCGCATGGGCGAGGTGATTGCTGATGCCCTGGGCCGCGACCTGAAGGAATGTGCAGTCTACGGCCGTGAAGGCGTCACTGGCGAACGCGACCCCAACACCATCGGCTTTGCCACGGTGCGCGCCGGCGATGTAGTGGGCGATCACACCGTGCTGTTCGCCACGCTGGGCGAGCGTGTGGAAATCACCCACAAGGCCTCCAGCCGCGCCACCTTTTCCAATGGTGCGGTACGCGCTGCCAAATGGCTGTCTGACAAGCCGTCCGGCCTGTTTGACATGCAGGACGTACTGGGCCTGCGCTAAGGCCTGCGGAGCCTGGCCGTCCTGGCCGGCTCCCTTCCCTCCCCATGTTCCGCCCCTCTGCACTGTATCTGTTCCTGTCCTTGGCACTGCTGCTGAGCAGTCTGTTTTCCTTGCTGCAAGGCAGCGGCATCGACTTTGCCCTGCTCTATCACGGCCAGCCACTACCCGCACTGGAGCAGCATCTGTTGTTGCAACTGCGCTTGCCACGGCTGCTGCTGGCGCTATGTACCGGCATGCTGCTTGGTAGCGCCGGGGTCGCCATCCAGGCCCGCTTTCGCAATCCGCTAGCCGAGCCTGGTCTGCTGGGCATCTATAGCGGGGCGGCACTGGCGGCAGCACTGGCGCTAAGCCTGGGAGCCGGCATGTTGACGGTGTCGCTGGCCGGCTTTGCCGGCAGCCTGCTGGCATTACTGGCCATCCGGCTATTGCTGGCCCGCAGTCACCCTGCCGACGGCAGCAGACTGATTCTGTGCGGCGTAGCCATCACGACCTTGCTGGGCAGTTTGCTGACCTTGCTGATCACCACCTTGCCGGACGGCTCGCTACGCAGCATTACTTTCTGGCTGATGGGTAGCTTTGCCAATGCCGAATGGACCCATGCTCAACTACAGCTATTGGCCCTGCCGCTGGTCTGGTGCGGACTATTCCGCCAATGGCGGCTGCTGAACGCCTTGCAACTGGGGGAGATGACGGCGTTTCACCTTGGTTTTGAGGTCCACCGCGGCGCCTGGCTGGTGGTTGTGCTGGCCTCCCTGGCCGCCGGCGTGGTGGTCTCCAGCTGCGGCATGATTGGCTTTGTCGGCCTGCTGGCCCCGCATCTGGCACGTCTGCTGCTGGGCAGCGATGCCCGACGCCTGTTGCTGGCCGCCCCGCTGCTGGGCGGCTGGCTGACCGTCAGTGCTGACTGGCTGGCGCGTAGCCTGCTGGCTCCTGCCGAACTGCCGGTGGGGGTGATTACCAGCTTGCTGGGGGCACCATTTTTCCTGTGGCTGCTGCTACGCAAGCAGGAGTCTTCCCATGCTTGAACTGCGGCAGGTCAGCCTGTTACGACAAGGAAAAACCCTGGTACAGCCGGTATCACTACAGGCAGACCTCGGCCAGCTGTGCGCCATTTTAGGACCGAACGGTGCCGGCAAGAGCAGTTTGCTGCAGCTGATGTCAGGCTATCAGCCCGCGAGCAGCGGTAGCGTGATACTGGATGGGCAGGATATCGCCACCCAGACTCCGGCCTGGCTGGCCTGTCGCCGGGCCGTGGTAGAGCAGCATCCCGCCTGCCCTGAGGGTTGGTGTGTCAGCGAACTACTGGCCACCGCAGTCTATCTGGCAGCACCGGGCCAGGGCGCAGCCGCCATCCGGCAGGCCGTGGCCTTAAGCCATTGCAGTGATCTGATCGCACGCAGGCTGGAAACTCTCTCCGGAGGTGAATTGCAGCGAGTGCATCTGGCGCGCGCCTTGTGCCAGTTACTGGCCTCCACACAAACAGCACGCTATCTGCTGCTGGACGAGGCCACCTCCGCACTGGACTTTGCCATGGCCGATGCGATGATGACGCAGTTGCGTCGCATTGCCCGCGAACTGAATATCGGCGTGGTGGCCGTCATGCACGACCTGAATCTGGCCCTGCGTCATGCCGACCAGGTACTGCTGCTACGCGATGGCTGTGGCATGGCCTTTGGCAAAACCGCGGACATCATGCAAAAACAGCGACTGGAAGCCATTTACGGTATCCGGCTAGCTGAATTGATCAGCCCGGATGCCAGCATCCGGGCCTTTGTCCCGCATCCACCCCCTGAGCAGGGTTAGAGCCGCTGTAACTCCAGACTGGATTTCACTTCAAAGCTTTGCGTGATGCTGCCATCGCTATCCGCGCTCTCCAGACGCACATCAAAGCCCCACAAGCGCCCGACATGCTTGAGTACTTCCTGGGCACTGCTCTCCTCCAGCGGACGGCGGTTATGCATGGTATGGCGCAGCGTCAGGCTGCGGTCGCCCCGTACATTGACCGACCACACCTGGATGTTCGGCTCGCGAGAACCCAGATTGTATTGCTCGGCCAGCTTGCTGCGGATATCGCGATAGCCCATTTCATCATGAATGGCCGACACTTCCAGCTTGTCATCCTGATCGTCATCACGAATGGAGAACATGCGGAAATCGCGGATCAGCTTGGGTGACAGGTACTGGGAGATAAAGCTCTCGTCCTTGAAGTTCTTCATGGCGAACTCCAGCGAACTGCGCCAGTCGCTACCCGCCAGATCCGGGAACCAGTAGCGGTCCTCTTCGGTAGGCGCTTCACAAATGCGCTTGATGTCCTGATACATGGAAAAGCCCAGCGCATAGGGATTGATGCCGTTATACCAGCGCGCTGTGACCGGTGGCTGGTACACCACATTGGTATGGCTTTGCAGGAACTCCATCATGAAGCCATCGGTCACCAGCCCCTTGTCGTACAGCCGGTTGAGAATGGTGTAGTGCCAGAAAGTGGCCCAGCCTTCATTCATCACCTGGGTCTGGCGCTGCGGGTAGAAATATTGTGCAACCTTGCGCACGATGCGCACCAGTTCGCGCTGCCACGGCTCCAGCAAGGGGGCGGACTTTTCAATGAAGTACAGCAGGTTTTCCTGTGGTTCACTGGGAAAGCGCGGCGGCTCACGATTGGCATCATCCTTGTCACGCTTGGGAATGGTGCGCCACAGGTCATTCACCTGCATCTGCAGATAATGCTCGCGCTCTTCCTGTCTGGCCTGCTCCTCGGCCAGTGACAGCTTCTGTGGCCGCTTGTAGCGATCCACGCCGTAGTTCATCAAGGCATGGCAGGAGTCCAGCAGCGCCTCCACCTCGTCAATGCCGTAGCGCTCCTCGCATTTGCTGATATAGGACTTGGCAAAGACCAGATAATCGACAATGGCCGAAGCGTCGGTCCAGGCACGGAACAGATAATTGCCCTTGAAGAAACTGTTATGACCGTAGGCGGCATGGGCAATCACCAATGCCTGCATGGTCATGGAGTTTTCTTCCATTAGATAGGCAATGCAGGGACTGGAGTTGATGACAATTTCGTAGGCCAGCCCCATCTGGCCACGTTTGTAACTTTTTTCGGTAGCAACAAAATGCTTGCCGAAGCTCCAGTGATGGTAGTTCACCGGCATGCCCACCGAGGAATAGGCATCCATCATCTGCTCGGCAGTAATCACCTCCAGCTGGTTGGGATAGACATCCAGCTTGAATTCATCCACTGCGATCTTGCGG
>JAFANL010000042.1 GCA_019232735.1 Aquitalea sp.
AGCCCCCGCCTCTTGCATCGTTTCTTCAGGCTTAGTGCTGAATGATGTAGAGGTCCTTGCCGCGGTAGCGGTCCATCGGGTTCTTGCCGTAGCCACCCACATAGGACTTCACCAGACGCGGTGCGGTGTATTGCAGCAGCGGGATCATCGGATAGTCATCCATGATCATCTTCACAGCCTGGGTGAACAGTTGCTTGCGCTTGGCCTGATCGGTGGTATCGCTACCTTGCTTGATCAGTGCTTCAGCCTTGGCATTGCAGTTCTTGTTGTCGTTCTGGTCGTTGTCGCACTGCACCAGCGCCAGGAAGGTGGTGGCGTCGTTGTAGTCGGCTACCCAGCCATTACGAGCGATCTGGTAGTCGGCATCGTGACGCTTTTTCAGCAGTACCTTGAATTCCAGGCTTTCCAGCTCGGTGTTCAGGCCCAGCTTGGATTTCCATTCGGAAGCGGCAAAGATGGCCATCTTCTTGTGGTAGTCACTGGTATTGTAGGTAAACTTCAGCTTGGTGCCGGGCTGTACGCCAGCCTGGGCCAGCAGCTTCTTGGCCTCTTCCACCCGCTTGGCCATCGGCCATTTTGCCCAGTCGTAGCTGGTCACATCGGCACCGGCGGTACCGGCCACGATGGCGCTATAGGCCGGAGCCTGACCATCGGCAGTCACTTTCTGTGCCAGGATGTCACGGTCGATCACCATGGACAGCGCCTTGCGCACGCGCACGTCCTTCAGCAGCGGGTCCTTGTTGTTCAGCGAGTAGTAACGCAGGCCGAGGAAAGGCGCATTGCGGATTTCCTTCGGATACTGGTTCTTGTACTTGTCGTAGGTACCGGACGGCAGTTCCAGCACCCAGTCGTTTTCGCCGGATTCATACAGCTTCACGTCGGCATTGTGGTCTTCGATCGGCAGGTAGGTGATCTTGCCCAGCTGCACATTCTTCAGATCCCAGTACTGGGCATTCTTTTCCACCACCACCTTGCTGTTGACCTGCCAGTCCTTCAGCGCGAAGGCACCGTTGGACACCATCTTGCCCGGCTTGGTCCAGTCCTTGCCGAACTTGTCGATGGTCGCCTTGGGCAGCGGTGCCAGTTGGGTATTGGCCACCAGCGACGGCATGAAGGGCACCGGATACGGGGTTTGTACTTCCAGGGTGTACTTGTCCACGGCCTTCACGCCCAGCGAGGAAGCCGGCTTCTTGCCTTCGGTGATTTCCTTGCCGTTCAGAATGAAGATGCCATAGGTGGAGGCATAGGGAGAGGCGGTCTTGGGCTCGACAAAACGCTGCCAGCCGTACACGAAATCGCTTGCGGTCACCGCGGAACCATCCGACCACTTGGCATTCTTGCGCAGCTTGAATACCCAGGTGGTGGGGCTGGTCTGCTTCCAGGACTCGGCCACACCCGGCATTACCTTGCCAAAGCTGTCGGTGGCGGTCAGGCCTTCGAACAGATCCATGGTGATGGTATTGGCCGGTACCGATTCAGCCAGCACCGGATCCAGCGATTCCGGCTCGGAGCCGGTGTTGCGGATCAGTTCCTGCTTGGCTGCCAGCTTGACGCCTGCCGGCACCTGGGCGGCCAGGGCAAAGCCGGTGGTGCCAGCCATGACCAGGGCAACTGCAGCAGCGGCCACTCGAAGCGATTGATTGTGCGACATTCGCCTATTCTCCTGTTCTGTAGAACCCCGCTTATTGCGGGTGTATCAAATTTTTTTATCCGGATTATGTCCGGAACCATCCGCAGGTATGTCCAAAACGGCCGGGCCATTATGCGCCGGCGTTTTTAAATTCTTCAAGCCTGAATCAGAACAATATGACAAGCGTTTTGCAAAATCCGTGTCATTTCAACGACGTCACCGCATTTACCGGCAATTTTTCGCAGATTTTCAGGGAGAGAAACACAATTTCTCACCTGCGCCATGAGTATTTATATTGGCAGCTATTATTATCTTGCATACATAGGCTGATTTAGCCGGTCCATTCACCCGTTGGCTGTTTATATTCACCGAATTAGGCTAACGACATATCAACCCCTTAAATACCGCACATCACTCCCTGTCCTATATGGCAGGGAAAACCCGCTGTATTCCACACCCATAAAGGCTGTTGCTACGCTACGCACGGGTCACACTGTCCTCGTCTGCCGGTTGGATTGCCAGACAAAATGGCAGGGTGAAAGACATAAAAAAAGCTCCCATGCAGGGAGCTTTTAGCAGCAAAGCTGGCAGAGCTGGTTTCAGTCCTGCATACGCCAGTGGATGGCTTCACCGGCGCGCAGCGGCACCAGCACATCATCGCCATAGGCCAGTTCCTGCGGCACGGTCCAGCTGTCCTTCAGCAGGGTGATGGTGTCGGTATTGGGGGCCAGGCCGTAGAAGGCCGGGCCGTTCAGGCTGGCAAAGGCTTCCAGCTTGTCCAGTGCGCCAGCGGCTTCGAAGGCCTCGGCATACAGCTCGATGGCCGCATTGGCGGTGTACATGCCGGCACAGCCACAGGCAGCCTCCTTGGCATGGCGCGCATGCGGAGCACTATCGGTACCCAGGAAGAACTTGGCCGAACCGGAGGTCGCTGCCTTCACCAGCGCCTGGCGGTGCAGCTCGCGCTTGAGTACCGGCAGGCAGTAGTGATGCGGGCGGATGCCGCCAACGAAGATGGCATTACGGTTCATCAACAGGTGATGGGCGGTGATGGTGGCGGCAATATTATCCGGCGCGCTGGCCACGTATTCAGCGGCATCCTTGGTGGTGATGTGTTCGAACACCACGCGCAGGGAGGGCAGGCGCGCCAGCAACGGCTGGAATACCTGCTCGATGAACACGGCTTCACGGTCGAAGATGTCGATGGCGGAATCGGTCACTTCACCATGCACCAGCAACGGCATGCCGCATTCGGCCATGGCTTCCAGCGCGGGCATGGCTTTATCAATGCTGCTGACCCCAAAATCGGAATTGGTGGTGGCACCAGCCGGATACAGCTTGATACCGTGCACGAAACCACTGGCGCGCGCCTTGCGCACTTCCTCGGCACTGGTGTTGTCGGTGAGATAAAGCGTCATCAGCGGTTCGAAACGGCTACCGGCCGGCAGCGCGGCCAGAATGCGCTCGCGATAGGCTGCAGCGGCTTCCACCGTGGTGACCGGTGGTTTCAGATTGGGCATGATGATGGCACGGCCCATCTGGCGGGCGGTATCGGGCAGTACGGCAGCCAGGGCTGCGCCATCGCGCAGGTGCAGGTGCCAGTCGTCGGGGCGGATCAGGGTCAGTGTCGTCATGCGGTTTGGGCTCTATCTCTGGGCTAGCGGTATCGGGGCAGGCCGGGAACACTCCCGTCCGGGCGGCAGGCTTATTTGCGACGCAGCACCATGCGGAACTTGCCTTCCGCCGTGGTGGCGGATTCCAGCAGGGCATTGCCGGTCTGGCGGCAAAAGGCTTCGAAATCCTTGGGCGCACCTGGATCGGTGGCAATCACCTCCAGCACGGTGCCGCTTGCCATGTCGGCCAGCGCCTTCTTGGCACGCAGGATGGGCAAGGGGCAATTCAGGCCGGACAGGTCAATCAGGCGATCGGGAGTCATGGGAAGTTCAGTCTTTACGTTACAATGCCAAGTGAAGGCGGTATTCTACCGGCTATCCATCCGACTAGTGTACGCCACCCGTCAAGCCCTCCCCAAATCGGAACGCCCGCCATGTGTGTCATCGCGTTTGCCTACAAGATGCCCGGCCTGGGCCAGCTGGTTCTGCTGGCCAACCGCGACGAATACTATGCCCGGCCGGCGGCACCGCTGGACTGGTGGGACGACTACACCGATACCCTGGGCGGCCGGGATCTGCAAGGCAAGGGCAGTTGGCTGATGGTGGATGGCCGCGGCCGTTTTGCCGCGCTGACCAATTTCCGTGAAGGCTATGGCAAGAGTGGTGAGCGCTCACGCGGCGAACTGGTGCAGCGCTTTGTCACCGGTGACGACGACCCCTTCGCCTTTGCCGACTGGCTGCGAGACAACCATCAGCACTATGCGCCGTTCAATCTGCTGTACGGCAAGGTGGACGACCTGCTGCACTTCCACAGCCGTGGCGCACGCATTGCCCGGGTGACACCCGGCATTCATACCCTGTCCAATGCCACGCTGGATACGCCATGGTTCAAGAGTGAGCGGCTGGCCGAGCACCTGCGCGGCCTGCGCCGCCCGCCAGGCGAAGACGAAGCATTCGGCTGGCTGGCCGATGCCACCGCGGCGGGCCCCGGCCAGTTACCCAATACCGGCGTGGGGCTGGCACTGGAAAAGACACTGTCGCCAGTATTCATCCAGGGCCGCGACTACGGTACCCGCGCCTCGATGCTGCTCAACGTATCGGCACGGGGTGATGTAAGCTTGTCTGAACTTTCCTGGGGGCTGGCCGGCCGCGAAGCCGGCCGCCGCCGCTATACCATCAGGCCGGGGCAGATCCAGCACCCGGCCAGGATCTGAGCAGGAGATGTAAGTGAAACTGTCCCGATTTGGTCTGGCACTGGCCGGACTGCTACTGGCACTGGGTGCCCAAGCCAGCGAATACAGCCAGGGAATCAACAACAGCAACTACGCGCTGGATGATGTGAAGCCGTGGGCCGAAGGCAAGTACGCCATTCCGGACTATCCGGCGGCGCCGGACTGGATTGGCTTTTATATCGGCCCGGAAATCAGCAACAAATACTTTGCCGACAGCAAGAGCCTGACGTTGGGCGATGATGGCGTGATCCGGCTGATCCTGCGTGTGCAAAGCCCGGCCGGTGCTGAAAACCTCAGCGTGGAGGGCATTCAGTGTGTTGAAGGCAGCTATCGCAGTTATGCCTTTGGCGACAGTATCAACAAGCGCTGGATCGAATCCATGCGCACGGACTGGCGCAAGATCGACTACTACGACAAGCTCCGTCGCACGCTGCGCGAAGACCTGTGTGTGGACAAAACCGCGCCCAAGTCCGCCGAGCAGGCCATCAAGCTGCTGCGCGCAGCCTCCTGGCACTAAGCAAGCCATCGGCTCCGGGGGCTGCCCGTATTTCCGGCAACCTCCCGCAGCCGCATGCACCATCGTGGAACACCATCCATGACAAGCAGGTGAAATTGCGGTATCAATAAGAATTTCACCTGTCTTTGGCCGTATCGTGTCTAGCCCAACCTCCACCACGCGCAACACACTCGCCCTTGCGCAATTCAAGATCCTGCTCTCGGCCATCGGCTTTGGCAGCATGGCCATTCTGGCCCGCTTTGCCTATGCCGACGGTGTATCCACGCCCACCCTGTTGTTCCTGCGCTTTTTCCTGGCTGGCATCCTGCTGCTGCCCTGGGCCTTGTGGAAAAAGCTGCCGTGGCCGCGTGGCCGCGCCCTGCTGGTACTGATGGCCATGGGCAGCCTGGGTTATGCCGGCATGGCAGCCTGCTATTTCTCTGGCCTGCACTACGCCAGTGCTGGCACCATCGCCCTGCTGCTCTACCTGTTTCCCGCCATCGTGCTGGTGCTATCCACCCTGTTGCTGGGGGAAACCTTCACCGCCCGCCGACTCCTGGCACTGGCCTTGGCACTGGGAGGCCTGACCGTCACCATTGGCCTGGAGCTGAGTGCCCAGCCACTGGGCTTGCTGCTGGGGCTGGCGTCTGCCGTGATCTACTCGCTGTATATCCTGGCCGGCAGCCGCTACACCAGCGACTGCCATCCACTCACCTCCGCCTGTGTGGTGGTGTTTTCCGCTGCCAGCTGCTACGGCATCTATCTGGCCATCACCGGTTTTCACGGCCCGGTCAGCCTGCATGGCTGGCTGTCGGTATTGGGCATTGCCTGTTTCGGCACCGTGCTGGCACTGGCCCTGTTCCTGTCCGGGCTGGCAGAAACCGGTGCCACCCAGGCCTCGCTGATTTCCACTGCCGAGCCGGTCGTCACCATCCTGCTGGCCTGGTTGCTGCTGGGTGAACCGCTGGGCTGGAGCCAGGCAGTGGGCGGCGCACTGATATTGTCCGCCGTGGTACTGATCAGCCGCGAAGCACGACCGGAGCAGGTCCGGCTGACCGAGCTGCATGACTAGCTGCGCCTACATTTAACAGGGAACGCGTATGAAATATTGCCTGTCCGGCCTGCTGATGGCAGGACTATGGAGCGGCATGGCGCTGGCCGCCAGCAACACATGCCAGGATGCCATGACGCAAACCGACATGAACGTCTGCGCGGCCAGAATCCATGACCAGGCTGACACCCGCCTGAATAGCCTTTACCAGCAGTATCGCCACCGTTTGTCTGCCGAAGACCAGCAGCACCTGGTCATCGCACAGCGTGCCTGGATAGGCTACCGGGATGCCGCTTGCCGCTTTGAAACCGCCCAGGTCAGTGGTGGCAGCATTTTTCCGACCATCTGGTCACAATGCCTGACCGGCAAGACAGAAGCACGCATCAAGGAGCTGCAGTTATTGATGCAATGCAAGGAGGGCGACCTTAGCTGCCCGTCGCTGCAATAATCCGGCATGGCAAGACTTGTTGCACACCTGGTGCAACTCAGGCCTCAGCCTGCCAGTGCCCGCTCTTGCCGCCCTCTTTTTCCAGCAGCTGCACGGCGGATATCACCATGCCACGGTCGACGGCCTTGCACATGTCGTAGATGGTAAGCAGGCCCACACTGGCGGCGGTGAGCGCTTCCATTTCCACCCCGGTCTGGCCGCTGCACTCGGCAGTCACGGTGATGCTGACGCTGCTGGCGGCTTCGTCCAGCGCAAACTCAACAGCAACGCGAGTGAGCGCGATGGGGTGGCACAGGGGAATCAGGTCAGCAGTACGTTTGGAGGCCATGATGGCGGCGATGCGGGCAATGCCCAGCACGTCGCCTTTTTTATGGTTGCCGTCACGGATCAAGGCCAGGGTGGTGGGCAGCATGCAAATGCTGCCTGTTGCCACGGCGCGGCGGCGAGTGACCTGCTTGTCGCCGACATCCACCATGTGGGCCTGGCCGCTGGCATCGAAATGGGTCAATCCGGACATGAAAACCTCCCGCAAGCAGCAGCTATCGGCTGCCGTCAGATATAGATGGCTGGCAGTGTGCGGCTAGCGGATCAGCTTGGCAATCAGCCAGAAGAGGGTGATGAGCAAGCCCAGCCCGCCAGTCCACTTGAACAGGCGGTGGCTGATGTGCAGATAACGCGGGTTGCGGGTAAGCGCATAGCTGATGGCCGACCAGCCAAACGCCAGGATGATGACGATCGCCCACAGCCGCCACCACAGCAGCATGGCTACACCACCTCGGGCAGGCGATGGAAGCTGGAAGGTGCATCCAGCGGGTCGCTGAAGCTGGCGTATTCCCAGGCGTCCGGCGTTTCCAGCAGCTTGCGCAGCAGCTTGTTGTTCATCGCGTGGCCGGATTTGTGGCCGGAGAAGGCGGCAATCAGCGGATGGCCGATGATGTAGAGGTCGCCAATGGCGTCCAGTATCTTGTGGCGCACGAATTCGTCGGGGAAGCGCAGGCCTTCCGGGTTCAGCACATATTCGTCATCGATGACGATGGCGTTGTCCAGGCTGCCACCCAGTCCCAGACCATGCTGGCGCATGTATTCCACTTCGTGCATGAAACCGAAGGTGCGGGCACGGCTGATTTCGTCCAGATAGGAGCTGCTGGCAAAGTCGATTTCGACTTTCTGCGGTGCCAGATTGAAGGCCGGGTGATTGAATTCGATGGACAGGGTGATCTTGAAACCGTCCAGCGGCTCCAGTCTTACCCATTTGTCGCCTTCGACGATTTCCAGCGGCTGTTTTATCCGGATGAAGCGCTTGGCCACGGTCTGCTCGACCACGCCGGCGCTTTGCAGCAGGTAAATGAAGGGGGCGGCGGAACCATCCATGATGGGGATTTCCGCCGCCGTCACCTCGACGACAAGGTTGTCGATGCCGAAACCGGCAAGGGCCGACATCAAATGCTCGATCGTGCCGACACGCACGCCGGTGTCTGTCACCAGCGTGGAGGAGAGGCGCGTGTCGTTGACGAGCGCAGGCTCGACTTTCACATCCACCGGCTCGGGCAAGTCGGTACGGCGAAAGACGATCCCGGTGTCGGGTGCTGCCGGCAGCAGGGTGAGTTTCACCCGCTCGCCAGAATGCAAGCCGACACCTGTGGCGCTGATCGCTTGTTTTAGCGTGCGCTGAAATATCATGTGAAGCTCTCAGGCAATCGGGAAAACCCGATTCTAGCACAGGCTGTCTCCATGCTTTATTGATTGCTTGTCACACGTTAATAGTATTTAACTATTTATCCTGGCAGACCTTTCTCAATCCGCCTGCTTGCGCAGGAAAGCCGGAATATCATAGCTGTCGCTCACTTCCGGGTTGGAGAAGTCGGTGGACGGCGCAGCGCGGCGACGGCCCTGACGCATGATGGCCGGGGTATCGAAATCGTCGTAGTTGATCACTTCCACCGCGCGGTCGTCAGTACCGGTCTTGACGATCTTGATGTACTCCGGACGCTCTTCGCG
>JAFANL010000005.1 GCA_019232735.1 Aquitalea sp.
CGAATCAAACAGGAGCTCCGCACTATGACAGATCAAACCACCCCCGAACGCCCCCCTCCCCTTTGCTTTTACTACCACGGCAAACCCCTGCACGTACTGCGCCATGACGGCCAATGGTGGCTGCACAGCAAGGACGTACTGGCTGTGACAGGCCGTCGACTTGGACGTCGCATGCAGCAATTACTGACCGCCGACCCCAACACCGGCATCGCCCCGGTTGGCGATGAACAGCCGGAGTGCTGGCTCGCCACCGCCCTGCTGCGCGTCTTGCGTCGCAGCGGCAAACCGCTGGCACGGCAGCTGCGTGACTGGTTGAACAGCGAGCTGCTGCCCGCGCTGGCACAACTGCCACCCGCCGCACCGCGTTGGGAGCAGGCTCTGACGCTGGCGGCGGAGGCTGGGGTGCAGGTGAGTCATGCGGTGTTGCAGGCGGTGCTGACCCAAGGGGCGCGTTGGCGGCATTCACACTGGTTGCTGACACTGGATTACACCCCAGATAACCGGCTGCGCCACGCCCATGGCCGTTTGCAGGGGTTGAACAGTACGGTGAAGCCCTTGCAGGCGCTGGCGCAGCAGATTGCCACTGACCAAGCTGTGGCAGTGGAAAGTGGCGAGCTGTTGCGCTTGGCTGCGGCTTGTCATGAGCGCTTGCACAGCCGTTTGTCTCGTCAGGTGCTACAGGCTGCTGCGCCATCCTGAGCGGAGAGCTGCTGATAAAAAAGGCGCCTTATGGCGCCTTTTTACCTTGCCCGGTAGCAGTGCTACTGCGTCTGGAACGGCAGGCTGTAAGCCTTGTCCCCCAGATGCAGGGTGGCAATCCAGTGGCGGCTACCGGTCGCACACACCGGCAGGGTGACACGCGCCTGCCAGTTGCCTCCGTCCGCCACAAAGCGGTAGCGGTTAAAGCCCATGTCCATATCCGCCATGGAAAACTCCACGCTGGGTTCGCTTGCGCTCACACCCTCCAAGCGCAGGACAAAGGGTTTGCCATTTTGTGGCGGGCTGACAAAGAGCAGGCTGCCGCCATCCGGCAGGCTGCATGAACCTTGCCCGGCATGACAGGCCAGCACAACCGGCGCCGCTGGCTGGTTCTTGTGCTGCAGATACCACCACACCAGCCCGCCCTTGAGTGCCGCCAGCAACAACAGGGCCACCCCGATCAGCAACAGCTTTTTCTGTTTGGCATTCATCGTCATTTCCACGCCCCCCGCATCAGCGCCACACCATGGGCCGCATGCCGGCGAGCATTGTCCATATCCTCAGGTTTCAGGCCGCCCAGCGCATACACCGGCAAGGGGATGCCGTCCGCCAGTACGGCAGCAAAACCTTCCCAACCCAAGGGCGTGACGCCGGGGTGGCTGGCCGTGGGCTGGACATGGCCGAGCAAGGCATAGTCCAGCGCCAGCGCACCCGCTTGCTGCAACTCGGCCGGGGAGTGCACCGACGCCCCCACCCAGGCAAAATCCGGACGCTGTGTCAGATGCCGCAAACGCGGGCCATTCAGATGTACGCCATCCACCGGCCAGCCGGCCAGCCAGTCCGGTTCGGCATTCACCACCACCTTGCCTCCACGGGCGTGAACAATGCTGGCGACCTCGCTGACAAAAGCCTGCAGCTGCCGTCGCTCCATGTCCGGCTCGCGTACCTGCACCAAGCCATAAGCCGGGCCATCGGCCAAGGCCTGCAACTGCGCGGCGCGGCCTATTTCATGGGCACAGGTGATGGCATACAGCGCGGGCAACTGCAGGGATTTCAGAATCGGCCCATTGGCCGGCAACATGGGTTCTACGCTGGTCTGCCCCGGCTGCTGCCAGGCAAACTGCTGGCCTTCCTGCGCCTGGGGTTGGCCCTGCCAGTCCCATACCCGGAAAAAACGCAGCAATACCGAGGCATGCTCGTAGTGATGCACCCGGGTCAGCCATGGCGTGGCATGGGTCACCGTGATGGCCATTTCTTCCTGCAATTCGCGCACCAGCGCCTGCATGGCGCTTTCACCCGGCTCCACCTTGCCGCCCGGGAATTCCCAGTAGCCGGCATAGGGCTTGCCCTCGGGCCGGCTGCCCAGCATGAAGCTGCCATCCGGGCGCATCAGTGCGCCGGCCACCACTTCGATGATCTTCTTGTCAGAATGCATGATTATTGTTGTTTGCCTTAATGTTTCTCGCGGGCCACCACCACGCCACTGGCGATGATGAGCGCACCACCCAGCCAGGTAGTGAGTCCGGGCATTTCACCAAAAAACAGATAGCCCAGCGCCGCCGCCCACAGCAGGATGCTGTATTCCAGCGGAGCCACTGCCGATAGCTGCACATAACGCAGCGACAGGGCGTTGACGAAATTGGCCAGCCCGCCGCTCAGGCCCAGTAATAGCAGGACCAGCCAGTCACGCCAGCCGGGCAGTTGCCAGTCGCCCCCCATCGTCAAGGCGCTGACAGCCAGCATGATCAGTGTGCCCAGCATGGCAATGGTCGCCGGACTATCGGTGGCCGACAGTTGGCGCGTCAGCAGCGAAGCCAGGGCA
>JAFANL010000087.1 GCA_019232735.1 Aquitalea sp.
TTTAAACCAATACGCAGTGAAGCCGGTGTGACCGGCAGGGAAGCAAGGAAATAAATGGGACAGTTTTCGCGGGAAATCACCGCGCCAATGGAAGTGGTACCCAGTCATACCGCCGACGTGATTTTGCCGCGGCAGCTCGGTCGTTCACCGCTGGGGCGGCAGACCGTGATTGTCATCGGCTCCTCCACCGGTGGCACCGAGGCCCTGCGCGTGCTGCTGACTGCCTTGCCGGCTACCATGCCGCCCATCCTGATCGCCCAGCACATGCCGGAATTGTTTACCAAATCCTTTGCCGCCAGGCTGGATTCCTTGTGCCAATTGCAGGTGAAAGAGGCAGAAGACAATGAGCGCCTGCAACCCGGCACGGTTTATATTGCCCCCGGACATTCACACCTGCTGCTGAAGTCCAGCCCGACGACCGGCTATGTCACCTCGCTGAACAATGGCCAGCCGGTAAACCGTCACCGTCCTTCGGTCGATGTGCTGTTCCGCTCGGCGGCCAATCTGGTCGGCAAGAACTGTATCGGCATTATCCTGACCGGTATGGGGCGGGATGGTGCGCAAGGCATGCTGGAGCTGAAAGAGGCCGGTGCCTACAATATTGCCCAGGACGAAGCCAGTTGCGTGGTGTTTGGCATGCCCAAGGAAGCCATCGCGCTGAAAAGTCATCATGAGGTATTGCCACTTACCGCTATCGCCAGCCGCTTGCTGGCGCTGGTGGCACAACGTCAGTCAGGCGTATAAAAAATGCAAACGAAGTTGCCCATTCTGGTTGTTGAAGACGATGCCGACCTGCGCGAAGCGATTGTCGATACCCTCAGCCTCGCCGGTTATCCCACGCTGGAAGCCGGCGATGGCAGTGCAGCCCTGCTGCAATTGAAGAAAACCCCGGTGGGGCTGATCATCTCGGATGCCCAGATGGCACCGATGGACGGCTATAGCCTGTTCGAGGAAGTAAAAATACGTTACCCCGGCGTGCCCTTCATCCTGATGACAGCCTACGGCATCATCGAGCGGGCCATCGAACTGCTGCGTGCCGGGGCCACGCATTATCTGCTCAAGCCCTTCGAGCCGGCAGGGCTGATCAACGAGGTGGAAAAGCACATCCTGCGACTGCCCGATAACGGCGGCGACGAAGCCATTGCCGAATCTGCGCAGATGCGCCAGTTGCTGGCCCTGGCCAGCCGGGTGGCCGGCAGCGATGCCAGCGTGATGATCACCGGCCCCAGCGGTGCCGGCAAGGAAGTGCTGGCGCGCTACATTCATCGGCATTCCAAACGCCACGATGGCCCTTTTGTGGCGGTGAACTGTGCGGCCATTCCAGACAATCTGCTGGAATCCACATTGTTTGGTCACGAAAAAGGCGCGTTTACCGGTGCAGCCCAGGCATTGCCCGGCAAGTTCGAGCAGGCTCAGGGCGGTACCATCCTGCTGGATGAAGTGACTGAAATGCCCTTGTCGCTGCAAGCCAAGCTGCTGCGCGTACTGCAGGAGCGCGAGGTGGAAAGGGTGGGCAGTACCCGCACCATCAAGCTGGACATCCGTGTGCTGGCCACTTCCAATCGTGATGTGGCAGGCGAGGTGGAGGCCGGACGCTTCCGTGAGGACCTGTATTTCCGTCTCAATGTGTTCCCGCTGCGCATTCCGGCCCTGGCCGAGCGGCGCGAGGATATTCTGCCCCTGGCACGGCTTGTGCTTAAGAAATACGCTGAAGCCGCCGGACGTTCCGGATTAAGCCTCTCCATCGAGGCCGAACGTCAATTGACGGCCTATAGTTGGGAAGGTAACATCCGCGAATTGGAAAACGTCATGCAGCGGGCGGTGATTCTTGCCGCCGGGCCGGCAATTATTGCCGCCGACCTGTTGCTGGATGATGCATCCGGTTCGACACCGCTTACCCGGACAGAAACCACCATCCAGCCTATCGTGTCAGCAGAATCGGACATGAAAACACTGGAAAAACGTCATATTCTGGATACACTGGCAGCAGTTGGAGGGGTCAAGAAACTCGCCGCCGAAAAACTGGGCATCAGCGAACGCACCTTGCGCTACAAATTGCAGCGCTACCGCGAGGAAGATGGCCAGGAAGCTGATCCGGATGACCTGGACGTACGCAGTACGGAGTAGCCATGTCGATTAATAATGTAGACCAGATGTTGAGCGAGCTGCGGGCCGCGTCGGCCCTGGCAGGCGGCAAGCCCGCCGCGCAGTCGCAGGACGCGTCGCAAGTTGACTTTGCCGATGTTCTCAAATCAACGATTGAGCAGGTGAATTCTGCTCAGCAAACTTCGCAGGAAATGCAGAAGCAGTTCGAGTTGGGAGATGAGGGGGTTAACCTGCAGGACGTGATGGTCTCCTTGCAGAAAGCCAGCCTGTCGTTCCAGACCATGGTCCAGGCGCGCAACAAGCTGGTGTCCGCCTATCAGGAAATCATGAATACCCAGGTATAGCCTGGCCGAATACATAAGCAATGTAGCCGGCAGTGGCTGTGTCTGAAACTAAAACCACTGTATGGCTGATCTGGCAGAACAAAACGCGACTCCTGTTTGGCGAACCCGGCTTAACGATGCGTCTGATCGTTTCAAGTCGCTTCCCAACAATAAAAAGATCCTCTTCCTGGTGGCCTTGGCCGCCCTTTTCTCTGTCATTGTCGGTGCGGCGGTATTCAACCGTCAGCCCAGTTACAAAATCCTGTTTTCCAATATTGCCGACCGCGATGGTGGTCAGGTAACGGCTGCCCTGCAGCAGATGAACATTCCCTATCAGCTGGGGGATGGTGGCACCATTTCCGTTCCGTCCGACAAGGTGTACGACGCGCGTCTGCGCCTGGCTTCCCAGGGCTTGCCCAAGGCCGG
>JAFANL010000019.1 GCA_019232735.1 Aquitalea sp.
GATTCACGCCCATGGCAGCCTGGCGGCCATGCCGGACGCCTCGGTGGGCAATGTGCGCAATGATATGTATCTGGCGTCCGAAACCATCCGCCTGTTGCAGCAGAGCAAGGATGCCCATCTGGACCCGCACACGCTGGCTAATCTGAAAACCTTCAAGGGCGAGCTGGACGCTGCCACCAAGTTCATCCCCACCTGGGTCAAGGTGGCGGTGGCCATCGCGCTGGGGCTGGGCACCATGGTGGGCTGGCGCCGCATCGTGGTGACGGTGGGTGAAAAAATCGGCAAGACCCATTTGAGCTACGCCCAGGGTGCCTCGGCCGAACTGGTGGCCATGGCCACCATCGGCGCGGCGGATGCCTTCGGCCTGCCCGTCTCCACCACCCATGTCCTGTCTTCCGGCGTGGCCGGCACCATGGCAGCCAACCGCTCCGGCCTGCAGATCGGCACCATCCGTAATCTGCTGATGGCCTGGGTGCTGACCCTGCCGGTGGCCATCGCCCTGTCAGCCAGCCTGTACTGGCTGTTCAGCAAATTGTTTGTCTGAATGCCAGTCAATGACAACAGCCGCCCATGGGCGGCTGTTGTCATTGACTGGGCCTGGTACTCAGATCACATAATCCTGCTGTCCGGCGGCATCTTTCAGGAATACCGCCAGCTTGCGCGGCGTCACATAGACGGTATCGCCCGGCACGATGCCCAGCGCACGGAAGCGCTCCTTGCTGACTGCCGCCTCGATGGTGTGGCCATCGGCCTGCTGCAACTCCACCCGCACCACAGGCCCAACCGCGTGAATGTGCTCCACCGTCCCCTGCGCCAGTGCGCCGTCCGCTTGCAGACTGAGATCCAGATCATGCGGGCGCACATAGGCCACGGCGGCATCACCGTCAGCATCCTGATGCTGGCTCAGCGCCTGTGCATAGCTGCCAATGGTGAGCTGGCCGGCATCCACCCGCCCGTGGAACAGGTTCACATCGCCCAGGAACTGGGTGACGAAGGGGGTGGCCGGATGTTCGTAGATATCATCCGGGCGGCCCACCTGCTCGATATGGCCGTGATCCATCACCACCACCCGGTCGGACACTTCCAGCGCCTCTTCCTGATCGTGGGTCACGAACACGCTGGTGATGTGCATATCGTTGTGCAGATCGCGCAGCCAGCGGCGCAAATCCTTGCGCACCTTGGCATCCAGCGCGCCAAAGGGCTCGTCCAGCAGCAGTACCTTGGGCTCTACCGCCAGCGAGCGGGCCAGGGCAATCCGCTGGCGCTGGCCACCGGACAGCTGGCCGGGATAGGCATCCGCCAGCCAGTCCAGCTGCACCATCTTCAGCAACTTCATTACCCGCTCGCGGATTTCCTCTGGCGACGGGCGCTCACGCCGTGGCTTGACCGACAGGCCGAAGGCGACGTTGTCGAATACCGTCATGTGGCGGAACAGCGCGTAATGCTGGAACACAAAGCCCACCTGCCGCTCCGCCACATGGGTGTGGGTGGCGTCGGCACCGCCAAACAGCACCTGCCCTGCATCCGGCTTTTCCAGACCGGCGATGATGCGCAGCAGGGTGGTCTTGCCGCAGCCGGACGGCCCCAGCAGCGCCAGCAGCTCGCCGGCAGCGATATCGAGGCTGACATTGTCCAGCGCGGTGAACTGGCCGAACTGCTTGCGGATATTGCGGATTTCAATGCTCATCTTGGTTCTCCAGCCGCCACCCTGGGCAGCGGTGCACATCGTTCGGTTCAGGGTTGCGCGGCTTGCAGGCGGGCTTCGGCGGTACGCAGGGTAGAGGCTTGCTGCTGACGGTGCAGCCGCCATTCCACCAGCGACTTCACCAGCAGGGTGATCAGCGCCAGCAAGGCCAGCAGCGAGGCGCAGGCAAAGGCGCCAACGAAGTTGTATTCGTTGTACAGAATCTCCACATGCAGCGGGATGGTGTTGGTTTCGCCACGGATATGGCCGGACACCACGCTGACCGCACCAAACTCGCCCATGGCGCGGGCATTGGTGAGGATCACTCCGTACAGCAGGCCCCACTTGATATTGGGCAGCGTCACCTTGCGGAAGGTCTGCCAGCCACTGGCTCCCAGTACGATGGCGGCCTGCTCCTCATCCGCACCTTGCGATTGCATCAGCGGAATCAGTTCGCGGGCGACGAAAGGAAAGGTGACAAACACCGTGGCCAGCACAATGCCCGGCACGGCAAAGATCACCTGCAGGCCGTGGTCCTGCAGCCAGCTGCCGGCAACGGTGTTGGCACCGAACAGCAGGATGAACATCAGCCCGGCCACCACCGGCGACACGGCAAACGGCAGGTCGATCAGCGTAGTGAGCAGGCTTTTGCCCCGGAAATCAAAGCGGGCGATGGCCCAGGCTGCTGCCACGCCAAACACCAGATTCAGCGGTACCGCAATGGCGGCGGAAATCAGCGTCAGCTTGATGGCGGACAGCGCCTCTGGCTCCACCAGGGCGGTCAGGTAGAGCTGCCAACCCTTGTGCAGCGCCTCCCAGAACACGCCAATCAAGGGCAGCAGCAAAAACAGGAACAGGAACAGCAGCGCCACGGCAGTCAGCGCATAGCGTACCGGGCGGCTTTCAGTCGTCAGAGTGGCCATGTTTGCCCCTTAGCGCGCACCGTGGCGGCGTGCGGCCCACCACTGGATCAGGTTGATCACCAACAAGAAGACAAAGGAAATACCCAGCATCACCAGCGCCACGGCAGTGGCACCTTGCTGATCAAACTGGTCCAGCTTGGAGACGATGATCAGCGGGGCGATTTCCGACACCATGGGAATATTGCCGGCAATGAAGATCACCGAGCCGTATTCGCCAGTGGCGCGGGCAAAGGCCATGGTGCCGCCGGTAATCAGCGAGGGCAGCGTGGCCGGGAAGATCACCCGGCGGAAAATATCCCAGCGGCTGGCACCCAGGCAGGTGGCGGCTTCTTCCAGCTCTTTTTCCAGGTCTTCCAGCACCGGCTGCACCGTGCGCACCACAAAGGGCAGGCCGATGAAGGTGAGCGCCACGATGATGCCCAGCGGGGTAAACGACACCTTGATTCCCAGCGGCACCAGATACTGGCCGATCCAGCCATTGGGTGCATACAGCGTGGTCAGCGCAATGCCAGCCACGGCGGTGGGCAGGGCAAACGGCAGATCCACCAGCGCATCCACCAGCCGCTTGCCGGGGAAGGGGTAGCGCACCAGCACCCAGGCCACCAGAAAGCCGAATACCAGATTGATGATGGCGGACAGGCCGGCGGTAGCAAAGGACAGACGGATGGCGGCCAGCACGCGCTCGCTGCTGACGGCAGCGGCAAAACCATCCCAGCCCATGCCGATGGTGGAATACACCAGCGCGGCAAAGGGCAGCAGCACGATCAGCGCCAGCCAGAACAGAGTGATGCCAAAGCTGAGCCGGAAACCCGGTAGCACGCTATGACGCAGATTCAGGATATTGCTCACAGTGGCTCCGCTTATCGCTTGCTGTAGATCTGGTCAAACACCCCGCCATCGGCGAAGTGCTTCTTGTTGACCGCCGCCCAGGAGCCGAACACGCTCTGCACGGTGAAGGTCTTCACATAGGGAAACTGGGCGTCAAATTTCTGCGCCACCGCCTTGTCCTGCGGTCGCAGGTAGTTTTGCGCGGCAATGGTCTGGCCTTCGCTGCTCCACAGGAAGCGCAGGTAGTCCTCGGCCTGTTTGCGGCTTCCTTTTTTGTCCACCACCTTGTCGACGATGGCGACCGGATTCTCGGCCAGCACCGACAGCGGCGGATAGACGATTTCAAAGCTGCCACGGCCGAATTCACGCGCAATCAGCTCCGCTTCATTCTCGAAGGTCACCAGTACATCGCCGATCTGGCGCTGCATGAAGGTGGTGGTGGCAGCACGGCCACCGCCATCCAGCACCGGCACATTCTTGAAGATGCCGGCCACCAGTGCACGCGCCTTGGCCTCACTGCCACCGGGCTGTTTCAGCCCGGCACCCCAGGCGGCCAGATAGGTATAGCGGCCATTACCCGAGGTTTTCGGATTGGGAATGATCACCTGCACACCGGGCTTGGCCAGATCGCCCCAGTCGCGCAGCTTGTGCGGATTGCCCTTGCGCACCAGGAACACCGTGGTGGAGGTGAATGGCACCGAGGCATTGGGCAGCCGGCTGGCCCAGTTGGCCGGAATCAGCCCGCGGGTGGCCAGCAGGTCGATGTCCGACGCCTGATTCATGGTGATCACATCCGCCGCCAGACCATTGGCGACCGACAGCGCCTGCTTGCTGGAACCGCCATGCGACTGCTGGATGGTGACGGTTTCACCGGTCTTGGCCTTGTAGGCTTTCTGGAAGACCGGGTTGTAGTCCTTGTAGAAATCGCGCATCACGTCATAGGACACATTCAGCAAGGTGGTATCTGCCAGCGCCTGGGCGGACAAGATGGCGGCCACAAGGCCAAACAGGGTGCGCAATGTCATGATGGGCTCCGGGTCAGATGGGTTACAGCATGCTAACCCAGCCCGTTTATTCCCATTAATAATATTGTGAGATACATTTATATCAAACAAGACTATACGATCTGATGCCAGCGACAAGCTGCTTTCCACTACCCCATGCAGTTACCACCGCTTGCAGCCAGTTCGACACCGCTCTGCGGTATCGAGTGGGAGCGTACCCGCCACAGCTGAATGGTGTTCAGCCCGCCCTCTGCGCACTGGCGCGGTATTTGCATGGTGTCGGCCATGGCGTATCGGGTATGCTGGTGCGCTCGAGCGGTTTGAGTCCTGGGCGTGATGACCACTCCCCAGCACTGAAACCGTTTACTTTTCAGGACCCACCATGACCACGCTCACTCCGCACCGCTTGCGCCGTGAACTGAACGAGGAGGCCCATGCGCGCCCCTATGCCGCCATTCCGTCGCCGGCCCGGCTGACCTCGCTCAGCCTGTATTACGATTTTGACGACGTCCCGCAGCGGGCCGCGCTGGCCGATCTGGCCGAGCGCATGGGCTTGCCCGCCCCGCTGCCCGGCCAGGCCTATTATTCGGCCAGTGCTGGCGACCTGATGGTGCGCTGGTCGCTGCATACCGAGTTTGCCCGTTATACCTTTATTGTCGGCGGCGACTGCACCGATCCCTTCGACCGTACCGCACTGGACCGCATTCCTGCCGCCTGGCTGCGCGACCTGCCCGGCGTGGTACTGGTGGCCCTGCACGCCGTCCTGCTCCCGGCCGAACGCGAAACCGAGCTGGCCGGCATGGCCAATCGCTGGTTTGGCGGTAGCGAGCTGATCGGCGCGGAAATCGGCGATGGCAATGGCGTGGCCTATACCGATCTGCGCCTGCATCCGGATGCCCGGCTGGCCGAAGGCTTCTCGCGTTATGTGGTGGTGGATCGCGCCATGGGTCCCAGCCAGTCCGGCCGCATGCTGCAACGCCTGTTCGAGCTGGAAACCTATCGCATGCTCACCCTGCTGGCCTTGCCAATCGCCAAGAAGCAGATGCGCGATCTGGACAATATGGGCATAGAGTTGCGCTCCATCACCGAGCGCATGGCCGAAGCAGACGGTAATGGTGCAGATGCCGGCCTGCTCTCCCAGTTGACCGCCCTGGCCACCCGGGTAGAACAGCTCATCGCCGAAAGCCAGTACCGTTTTTCCGCCGCCCATGCCTACTACCGACTGGTAGAAGCCCGTATCGGCGAGCTGCGCGAGCAACGCATTTCCGGCATGCAGCCTTTTCAGGAATTCATGGAGCGCCGGTTGTCGCCAGCCATGAATACCTGCGACACCGTGGTACGCCGGCAAGACCGCATCACCGCCCGTCTGCAACGCACCACGGCCCTGCTACGCACCCGGGTGGAAGTCCTGCACGAAGAGCAGAACCGGGCGCTACTGGCCAGCATGGACCGCCGCGCCGCCCTGCAGCTGCGACTGCAGGAAACGGTGGAAGGTCTGTCCGTGGGCGTGCTGACCTACTATATGGTCAGCCTGCTGCATCATCTGCTGGCTGCCGTGGAGTCGGTGGGCGTGCATTTGAATGTGGAACTGCTGACCGGCCTGGCCATTCCGGTCGTAGCCGTCGTCGTATGGTTCAGCATGCACAAGCTGAAAGCCTCGATGAACAAAGGTCACTGATCCGCCTGCACCACTGCTTGATCACCTTGCCTCAGGCCAGGCTAGCGCCATGGTCTGAGGCCCTCGCCTCATCTCCCTTCCTGCTGCCCATCCTTCACTGCGCTCATCCGCCTTCCTGCAACTGGGCGCGCAGGTCCAGAATCCCGCCATCTCGCGCCATGATTCAATGACACCCGTATAAACAATATTCATTTTCATTGTCAGAACGAAACCATTTCGCGACAATATACCCATGGTGTGAATGCTGTTTACCCAACTCAGAGGGGCCGGCCAAACTGTCTTGGTAGCCAGTCCCGGATCACATACTTAAACAATGACAATGGGCATCGCCGTTGCCAGATGGCGCAATGACCCAACACCATGTCAACTCACACAGAACAAGCCACATGCCCAGCAAAACCCAAAGACTCAAACCCATCCTGGTCAGCTTTATTGCTGTTGTCGTTGCTCTCTTGCTAACGCTGGGCCTGGTGACCCTGTACAGCCTGCAACGCATCGACCAGACCACCCACTATGAACAGGATGTCACCAACGTCCTGGTGGAAAACATGACGGATGTGCGCTACCACGTGGTGCAGATCCAGCAGTTCCTCACCGATGTCAGCGCCACCGGCGAGGCCGACAGCTACAAGGATGCCGAGGAGCACTATCAGGCAGTACTGAAGAATCTGCCCGTCATCGCCAGGCTGGATCCCCAACTGGCGGGTCAGGTCGGCGGCATGCAACAGTCCATCGAGCAGTTTTACAATGTGGGCAAGCGCATGGCCAAGGCCTATGTGGATGGCGGCCGTGAAGCGGGCAATGTGCTGATGAAGGAAAAGAATACCGGCTTTGATGACCGTGCCGATGCCCTGACCAAGCAAGTGGAAGCCCTTTACAAGCAGATTCAGAAAGAAGACGACGATGCCTACGCCGCCATGAATCAGACCGCACTTGAGCTGCGCAACCTGATTCTGGGCTTGGTCGCCGTACTGGTCATCGTGGTGGCCCTGGGTGGTGTCTTGCTGTATCGCCGTGTATTCGGCGTGCTGGGTGGAGAGCCGGTACTGGCCATGGAGGTGGCCAACCGCATTGCCAGTGGCGACCTGAGCCAGCGCATCCCCCTGCCGGCCAGTGGCAATGACAGCCTGCTGCACAGCCTGGCCAGCATGCAGCAGCAACTGCGCAATATCACCAGCAATATCCGTAATCTGTCCGGCCAGCTGGATAGCAGCGCCGACAGCATGAGCAATAGCGCCCATAATCTGCACCAGAGCAGCTCGGTACAGAATGAATCTGCCCGTTCGATGAGCGTATCCGTGGAAGAGGTACTGCAGAGCATTCAGCAACTGGGCAACCAGAGCCAGGATGTGGGTGGCGAAGCCGCCGGTGCCGGCCAGATGGTCAACGACTGTGAAAAGCTGATCCACACCACGGCCACCGATATCAGCCGGATTGCCGAGCGCATCAGCCATGCCGCCAGCGCCATCGATGATCTGAACAAGCAGACCGACGCCATTGCCTCCATCACCCGGACCATTCACGATATTGCCGACCAGACCAATCTGCTGGCACTGAATGCCGCCATCGAAGCCGCCCGCGCCGGCGAAATGGGCCGTGGCTTTGCCGTGGTGGCCGATGAAGTCCGCAAGCTGGCAGAACGCACGGGCGTGGCCACGGTGGAAATTTCCGGACAGATCGATACCATCCGCCAGAGCATGACCGGCGTGGTGGATGTCATGCAAAGCAGTGTCGATGCATCCAATCACGGGGTGGAGCAAACCCATAGCGCCCGCGCCGCCATCAGCGGCATTCGCCAGAATACCGACCAGATCGTCGAGCATATCCAGGGCATCAGCCTGGCCCTGCGGGAGCAGCAAACCGCAATGGGCGACATGGCACAGCGCATTGAAGTGATTGCCAGCATGACCGAAGCCAACCAGGTGACGGTGGAAGCCACCGCCTCGGCCTCGGATCAACTCAACAGTCATGCCAAGGCGCTGAATGCCGCCATTGGTGTCTTCCGCAGCTGATCAGCCCATTCAGACGTAAAAATGCCGCATCCCATGACAGGATGCGGCTGAATCCACAGCCGGTAACTGACCCGCACCGGCTGCTTCCACCCAACGGTGTCAGGACTGCACGGCCTCGCGTACCTGTTCCAGTCCAGTCGGATCGTCCAGCGTGGTCAGGTCACCCGGATCTCGCCCTTCGGCCAAGGCCTGAATGGAACGACGAAGCACCTTGCCGGAGCGCGTCTTGGGCAGCTGGTTGACGAAGTAAACCCGTGCCGGATTGGCAATGGCCCCCAGCTGGGACGCCACCTTGGCAATCACTTCCTTCTCCAGGGCCGCCCGTTTTTCCGGATCTTGCAATACCGATGGATCACGCAGCACGGCAAATGCCTGCGGTACCTGCCCTTTCAGGGTGTCATGCACCCCCACCACGGCTACTTCGGCAATCGCCGAGTGCCCGGACACGGCTTCCTCGATCTCACGGGTACCCAGGCGGTGACCGGCCACATTGATCACGTCGTCGGTGCGGCCCAGGATGGTGAAATAGCCATCGGCATCGCGGATGCCCCAGTCAAACGAGGAATACACCTTGCGGTCCTGGAACAGGCTGAAATAGGTATTCACAAAGCGTTCGTCCTGCCCCCACACCGTACTCATGCAGCCCGGCGGCAGTGGCGGAATCACCGCAATCACCCCTTTCTCGCCAGCAGGGACTTCTTCGCCCGTCGCTTCGTCCAGCAGCTTGACGTTATAGCCATATACCGGCAAACCAGGGCTGCCCAACTTGGTGGGCAAGGGTTCCACGCCATTACATACCGTCAGCATCGGCCAGCCGGTTTCCGTCTGCCAGTAGTTATCCAGTACCGGAATCTTCAATTCGCCGGAAATCCAGTCCGCCGTCGGCTCATCCAGCGGCTCGCCAGCCAGGAACAAGGCGCGCAGGCTGGACAGATCATATTTGTGCAACCATTCCGGGTCCTGCTTTTTCAGCACCCGGATGGCCGTCGGGGCGGAGAACATGATGGTGGCGCGGTATTTTTCCACCAGCTGCCACCAGATGCCCGGATCGGGGCGAATCGGCAGGCCTTCGTACACCAGCGTGGCCATGCCACAGATCAGCGGGGCATAGACGATGTAGGAATGCCCCACCACCCAGCCGATGTCGGAAGTGGAAAAATAGGTTTCACCCGGTTTGCCGCCATAGATGTATTCCATGGTGGAGGCCAGCGCCACGGCATAGCCGCCGGTATCGCGCTGCACGCCCTTGGGCTTGCCGGTGGTGCCGGAGGTGTACAGGATGTAGCTGGGATGGTTGGACTCCACCCAGACCACCTCGGCACGGTCGTCCAGATGCAGCTGACGCAAGGTGGCGTAATCCAGATCGCGCCCCGGTTTCATCATCGGGGCTTCGGCCAGGCCACGGTTGACCAGAATCACGCGAGCCGGCGCGGCTGCGCCAGCCAGCTCCATCGCCTCGTCCACCAGCGGTTTGTAGGCAATCACCTTGCCACCGCGCATGCCGGCATCCGCCGTCACCAGCAGCTTGGGGGCGGCATCTTCGATCCGGGTCGCCAGGCTGGCCGAGGCAAAGCCACCAAACACCACCGAATGGATGGCGCCCAGCCGCACCGTGGCCAGCATGGCGAACACCGCCTCCGGGATCATCGGCATGTAAATCAACACCCGGTCGCCCTTGCCCACGCCCTGCGCCTGCATGATGGCGGCAAAGCGGCTGACTTCCTCGTATAGCTGGCGGTAGGTATAGCTTTGCTCGGCACCGGTTTCGCTGGAAACGTAAATCAGCGCAGCCTGGTCCGGGCGTTCGGCCAGATGGCGGTCTACCGCGTTGTAACAGAGATTGGTCTCGCCACCGGCAAACCATTGGCGAAACGGTGGATTATCGTATTGCAGCACCTGCTGGTAAGGCTTGTGCCAGTGAATGCGCTGTGCCTCGGCACCCCAGAAATCTTCTGGCTGCTCGATGGAACGGCGATGGAAATCCTGATAGGTGCTCATGCAGTCTCCCGAGGGCTGTAGGCTAGATCATTGTTTTAATTATCAACCAAGCGGTTGCTAGATTAACAAAATAAGCCCTTTGCCGCACAGGGTCAAGTTCCATCGCCTGCGGGTCCGGCCCGGTTGAGTCAGCGGTGGGCCAGAAGCAACAGCCCACATATCACAGCAGACTTAACTTTACTTGTTACCACTTATTACTAAACCAAATGCTTTTAATTAGGGATAAACCAAATTTCATGGAGTGGTAACCGAATCATCATGCAGGGATTCTAGACTGCCGCCAGTTACTATTTGCCGAGAATCACCATGCCGCTAGACAGCATCCCCCAGCCCGGCCACCCGCACTCCATGGCAGGCCATCTGCTGCAGACACCGCCCACGGTGAGCCCTGCCGACAACAACTACCACGTGCTGGAGCTGTTCAGCCAGGATGAGTCGCTGGCCAATATTCCGGTGGTCGAGCAGCGTCGGGCGGTAGGCATCATCAATCGCAATACCTTCATGAGCACGCTGGCCCGCCCCTTCCATCGCGAGATTTTCGGCCGCAAACCCTGCACCGCCTTCATGAACGCCAGCCCGCTGATCGTCGATTACCTGACGCCGATTACCGAGCTGTCCTTCATGGCCCTGGAAGCGGACAAAAAGGTGCTGTCTGACGGTTTCCTCATCAATCTGGACAATGCCTATGCCGGCATGGGTCAGGGCGTGTCGCTGATGCAGGCACTGGCCGACCAGCAGGCCGAAAAACACCGCCAGATGATGGAGAGCATCAACTACGCCAGCGTGATCCAGCAGTCTTTCCTGCAAAGCTCGCGCCGCGACATGGCGTCGGCACTGGACGACTACTTCATGGTGTGGGCACCGCGCGACATCGTCGGCGGTGACTATTACTACTTCGTCAAACGCCCGGACGGTTTCTTCGTGGCTGTCATCGACTGTACCGGCCACGGCGTGCCGGGTGCCTTCATGACCCTGATCATGGCCTCCACCCTGAAACAGGTACTGACCAGCCACGATCTGCACAATCCGGCGGCACTGCTGCGTGCCATCAACCAGCAGGTGAAGGAATCGCTGGGTCAGTTGACGCCGGAAGAAGCCGGTCAGACAGATCACCCGGAACTGAATTCCGATGACGGCATGGATGGCGCGTTCTGCTGGTTCGACAATGCCAGCCGCACCCTGACCTATGCCTCGGCCAAAACCCCGCTGTTTGTACTGCAACCAGGTCAGGACGAAGTGAATACCCTGGACGGCAACAAGAAAGGCGTGGGCTATGTCGGCACCCCGCTGGATTACCACTGGGACAACCACACCGTGCAACTGCCTCCCGGCAGCCGCCTGTATATCAGCACCGACGGCATCATCGACCAGATCGGCGGCCCCAAGCGCATCTGCTTTGGCAAGAAGCGCTTGAAGGAAAACATTCTCAAACATGCCGACAAACCGATGCAGCAACAACAAAAACTGCTGATTGACGCCTTCCTCAAATGGCAGGCAGACAACAGCCGCCGTGATGATGTCAGCCTGTTTGGCGTTCATCTGGCCTGAACCACACCACCACCCACCAAAGTAGAAAGTAATCGCATGAGCCTGACCGACTTCCACCGATTCAAGGAGCTGGCCCGCCAGGAAAACGTGGTGTTTTATTACACCGGGTATTTCTCGCAAAGCATCGTCACCGCCATGGGTGATTCGCTGCGCCTGCGCCTCTCCAGCCTGGATGCCAGCCAGACCGCGCGTCGCAAACTGTTTTCCGTATTCGTGGAAATGGCACAGAACGTGGTGCATTACTCCGCCGAGCACCTGACGGCGAAGGACAGCGCCGATCATGAAATCCGCAAGGGTTCCCTGTGGGTAGGTGAAGACAATGGCCACTTCTATGTGGTCTGTGCCAACCCCATCAGTGCCCAGGGTGTGGAACACATCCGCGCCAAACTGGAACCGCTGCGCACCATGACCAATGGCGAGATCAAGGCCCTGTACAAGGAAAAACTGCACGCCGAGGGTGAGAGCGGCAGCAAAGGGGCCGGCCTAGGCTTCCTCACCGTGGCACGTGACTCCAGCAACCCGATTGAATTTGATTTTGTCGATGAAACCGGTGACAGCGGTTCGTTTACCACTTTTTATCTCAAAGCTACCATTTAAAGCGTCTGATCATGCAAAACCTGTATATCGCTCCGACCTCGTCCACACCGGAAGTCAACTTCCAGTTCGACCAGCACCAGCTCAGTCTGCGCGGAGAAAGCTATCCGGAAAACGCCCACGCCTTCTTTGGCCCCATCATGCAAGCCATTCAGGCCTACCTGCCGACCCTGCAATCCACCCACATCACCGTGGACATCCAGCTGGCCTACTTCAACAGCTCCAGCACCAAGGTGTTGCTGGAACTGTTCGGCCTGTTCAATGATGCGGCGGTCGCCGGCAACTATGTCACCCTCAACTGGCATTACATCGAAGATGACGAAACCATCCTCGAATTTGGCCAGGAGGTGGCAGACGACTTCATGGCGCTGGACTTCCATCCCTGCGAACTGATCGGCTAAGGCCGTGTCCGACAATATCCACCCAGTACACGGCTGGATACGCAGTCCACTTTTGGGTTAATCTGGTTCTATACTCAAAAATGATCTGCATCAGGACATTGACATGAATGTGAAGGACTACATGCAGCGCGTTGGCCAGGCGGCGCGCAAGGCCAGCCGTGCCATTGCCAAGGCGGATACCCGCCAGAAGAACCTGGCGCTCAATGCCATGGCCGATGCCATCCTGCGAGATGCGGCCAAGCTGCTGGCAGCCAACCGGCAAGACCTGGATGCCGCCCGTGCGGCCGGGCTGGATGCAGCCTTCATCGACCGGCTGGCACTCAGCGAAGCCACTGTGACCAGCATGGCCGAAGGGCTGCGCCAGATCGCCAGCCTGCCGGACCCGGTGGGTGAAATGGATGATTTCAGCTACCGTCCGTCCGGCATCCAGCTGGGCAAGATGCGCGTCCCGCTGGGGGTGGTAGGCATCATTTATGAAGCCCGCCCCAATGTCACCGCCGATGCGGCCGGCCTGTGCCTGAAGTCGGGCAATGCCACCATCCTGCGTGGCGGCTCGGAAGCCTTCCACAGCAACCAGGCCATTGCCGCTTGTGTCAACGAAGGCCTACGCCTGGCCGGCCTGCCTGCCGAGGTGGTACAAGTGGTGGAAACCACGGACCGCGCCGCCGTGGGCGAGCTGATCACCATGCAGGAATTTGTCGATGTCATCGTCCCGCGCGGTGGCAAGAGCCTGATCGCCCGCATCAGCGCCGAAGCCCGCGTGCCGGTGATCAAGCATCTGGATGGCAATTGCCATGTCTACATTGATGACACCGCCAATCCGGACAAGGCATTCAATATCGCCATGAATGCCAAGACCCAGCGCTATGCGCCGTGCAACACCATGGAAACGCTGCTGGTCCACAGCGCCTTCGCGGGATTCATCCTGCCGCGTCTGGCTGAGGCTTACTGGGAAAAAGGCGTGGAATTGCGTGGTTGTGACCGTACCCGTGTGATTCTGGGCGAGAAGATCGTGCCGGCCACGCAGGAAGACTGGTTCACCGAATACTCGGCCCCGATTCTGGCCATCAAGGTGGTCAAGGATCTGGACGAAGCCATCGAGCATATCAACCATTACGGCAGCCACCATACCGATGCCATCGTCAGTGAAGACTACGGCCGCACCCGCCGCTTCCTGCGTGAAGTGGACTCCTCCAGCGTGATGGTGAATGCCAGTACCCGTTTTGCCGATGGTTTCGAATATGGGCTGGGCGCGGAAATCGGCATTTCCACCGACAAGATCCACGCCCGCGGCCCGGTAGGGCTGGAAGGACTGACCAGCCAGAAATGGGTCGTCCTGGGCGATGGCCAGGTACGTAGCTGATCCTCACCGCACCACACCAAGCCGATGCCTCACGCATCGGCTTTTTTTATCACCACGCTTTGTTTGCATGCGCTTAGCCGCCACCGCAGCCATGACAGCACCATCTTCATCCGCGATTGGCTGCCAGTGAGAAATCATTTCAAAAACGACAATCGCTGGCCGAATTTCCTGTCCTGACCAGCGACAGTCTTGCCTGTCAGCACGGGCTTCTCTAACTTAGCAGCATGTCACCATCCGGAGGCCCTCCATGCTGCAATGGCTGCTTGCCACGCTTCATTTGCTGGCCCTGGGCTGCGGACTGGGCGCCATTGCTGCCCGTGCCCGCCATCTGGCCCAGCCGCTGGATGTTCCTGCCCTGCAGCGTGGCCTGCGCGCCGATAACTGGTGGCAACTTTCCCTGCTACTGTGGCTTGGCAGTGGCATCGGCCTGAGTTTTTTCCACAGCACCCTGTTCTGGCAGCAGGGCCGGCCGGTCCTGCTCGCCCTCGTCAAGCTGAGCGGCATTGTCCTGCTGTTACTGATGGAATGGCGTAGCCGCCAACTGGTCAGTCAATGCCGCCAGCGGCTGGAACGCAACCGTCTGCCAGCAGAAGAACTCAGCCAGCAACTGGCACGGCACAGCCGCTGGCAGCTGGTCTTGCTGCTACTGCTACTGCTGCTGTCCACAGCATGGCAACAGGGGCTGTTCAATACTCTTTAACATCTGCCCGCCCTCCTGCCCGGAACTCCCCTCCCCTTGGCAGTATCCATCCTGCTGTCACTGACTTGCTGGAGACGACACCATGTCACCACCGTATTCTTTCTCCCTCGGGAACCGGCCTCTGCCACGGTTACTCTTGCTGGCCACCTTGTTGGGCTGTTCGCTGACTGCAAGCGCCGACAGCAGCCTGCAACTGCCATCTTCCAAAGAGCCGGCCGCCGTTGCCACCTGTCTGCGGCAGGGCATCCATCAGCTGAAAATTCCCGACGACTATGTCAAGGCGACGGCACAGGATGATGGCGTGCAGCGGATCCAGTTGCTGAATCCAGCCACCGGCCAGAGCAGCCTGCAAGTGGAAATCCAGCCGCAGGGCGAGCACAGCCTGCTGAACGTCAGCCAGAATGGCATCCCCCTGACCAAGCCCTGGTTACGGTTGATCAAACGCTGCGCCGGCTGACACGACCTGTGGATAACATAGAAAACAACAGACTTCATGTGGATGACGGGGATAAAGCCTGAACAAGCTGTGCATAAGCACCGCATTCCCTCCCGCAATCCGTGACAAGCAGCGACGACGGCAGAGACCGGTGCTGTGCATGATTTTGCGTGGCCATCCCCCGCTGTGGATACTGTGCATGGCCTGTGAATAAAACTGTGGATTGTTTTGCTGTGCCTGTTTGAGTGAAAATCGGCCCGCCGCTCTTTTCACTCAAGCGGGAGCCCCGCCACCAAACAATGCGGTGCGCACCAGAAACCCGCCACCGCCTATCAGCCGCTGCGGCAGTCGTCTTGCCGTCACCCGCATCAGCCCTCCATCCTGTCGCATCTGCCGGCCATGAAATGCAGTGGTTGTCTGTTGATTGACCTACGATCATCAATTTTTCATGTCTGTGGGATTACACTGCGTCTACTCGTCATCAACTTGAAGCATGCCGCCATGACTACTGCCGCCCACGCCCAATACGAAACCCGGCTCGCCACCGGCAAAGCCCGCCGTGAAGCCTGCCCCCGCGCCCTGCAGGCACAATGCACACTCAACCCGGAGCGCGATGTCGTGGCCATGCTGCGCCAGACGTCGGAAGGCCGTGTTGCCTCCCTGATTCCCTTGCGCTACAGCCGCATGCAGGCCTCGCCCTTTGCCTTCTTTCGCGGCATGGCCATGATCCAGGCAGCCGACCTGGCCACCACGCCCAATAGCGGCATCACGCTGCAGATCTGCGGCGATGCCCATCTGATGAATTATGGCTTCTTTGCCTCGCCGGAACGGCAGCTGATGTTTGACATCAACGACTTCGACGAAACCCACCCGGGGCCATGGGAGTGGGATATCAAACGCCTGGCCGTCAGTGTGGTACTGGCCGCCCGCGAGCGGGGTTTCAACGATGCCGCGGCACGCCAGGCCGTGTGCCATCTGGTGGGCACTTATCGCCGCCGCATGCAGGAGTACGCCCAGGTCAGCCAGCTCGATTTGTGGTACAGCAAGGTCGGTTTCGAGCAATTGCTGGCCCGGGCGCAGGACGATGCCATCCGGCAGCAGCTGCTGAAGCTGGCGGAGAAGGCCAGGGGGCAGACCCAGGAAAAACTGCTGCCCAAGATGACCACTCTGGCCGATGGCAATCTGCGCCTGCGCGACAACCCTCCCGTCATCTTCCACATGCAGCAACAGGATCAGGTATGGGGGGATGATGACCACTGGCTGGGAGAGGGCCATGCCCATGACCTGCTGGAACCCATGCTGCAACACTATTGCGACACCCTGAAAGAGGACCGTCGTACTTTGCTCAATCGCTTCCGGCTAGTGGATGCAGCCTTCAAGGTGGTGGGGGTAGGCAGTGTCGGCACCCGTTGCCTGGTCATGCTGCTGCAGGACGATTACGACCAGCCGCTATTCCTGCAACTGAAAGAAGCTCGCAGCTCGGTGCTGGAGACCTATACCCAATCCTGCGTCCACGGCAATCAGGGCAAGCGGGTGGTATTTGGCCAACGCCTGATGCAGGCTGCCAGCGACCTGTTCTTGGGCTGGACCACGGGCCCGGGCAACCGGCATTTCTATGTCCGCCAGCTGCGCGACATGAAAGCAGCACCGTCCCTGGAATCATTTGCAACAGCCGAAAGCCTGACCGCCTTCGGCCAGGCCTGCGCCTGGGCATTGGCACGCGCACATGCCAAGTCGGGAGGACGCGCCGCCGAACTGGCCGGCTATATCGGTCAGTCTGACAAATTCGACCAGGCCATCGCCAGCTATGCCATGAGCTATGCAGACCAGGTGGAGCGTGATTTTGCAGTTTTCACTGCAGCCCTGACTTCACAGCAGCTATAAGTAAGGAATCAGCACCGGTCAGTAAAACGGATAGGGGTTTTCAGCAGTTATTTCTGCAAACTCCTCCGTTTACTATTGAAGCGCAGTCTTTGCCGTATTCATCGACATTACTTCGTCTTCTTACCCTCACAGGAAAGCCATCGTGCGCGTCAATACCCGCCTGATCGTCCTGATTGCCGCCAGCCTGCTTGCACTGATCGCAGTGGCCGCCTCATCCCTCTACATCACCCGCAACACGCTGCAAAGTGAAAAGCATGAGCAGATCACGCTATTGCTGCGCATGGCGGAAAACACCCTCGACTACTACGCCAAACAGGAAGCCAGCGGCAAGCTGAGCCGCCAGCAAGCGCAGGAAATGGCACGCAAATCGCTCAAGGCGATGAAGGTGAATGACATCTATTTCTTTGCCCGCGACCAGGACAACCGCCTGGTGCTGCACCCCAAGGCCGACCGGGAAGGCCGGGTCGACATGGGCAGCACCGTGCCGGATGGCCGCACCACCGTGGCGGTGTATGACGAGGCGCTGCAAAAGGAGCACTACGGCATCGTCACCATTCTGACCTCACGCAGTGGCAGCACCGAGCAACTACCCAAACTTAACGGCGTTGTACGGTTCGCACCCTGGGGCTGGACGATAGGGACCGGCTTCTTCATTGACGACATCGATGCCCTGTTCTGGAAGCAAGGCACGGTATTGCTGACACTCAGCGCCATTGCCGTAGTGGCACTGATTCTGCTGGGTACCGCCATGTCACGCAGCATCATCCATTCACTGGGCGGCGAGCCGGACTATGCTGCCAAGGTGGTGCGCCAGATCGCCCAGGGCAATCTGACCGAGCAGATCCAGGTCGACGGCCCCTCGCACAGCTTGCTGGCCGCCATGCAGGACATGCAGCACAAACTGCGCGAGATGATCAGCCAGATCCGCCAGTCCACTGAGGATATCGGCCATGCCGGCCGGCAACTGTCCGAGCAGATGAGCAAGGTGGACGAGGTTTCCGGCATCGCCAGCAACTCCACGGCTTCCGCTGCCGCCTCCATCGAACAGCTTTCCGTCAGCATCGATCACGTCAAGGACAATGCCGGTGGCTCGGAAGATGGTGCCCGCCGCTCCAGCCAGCTGGCACGGGAAGGGGAGTTGGTGGCCAAGGAAGCGGCCAGCGGCATCGAATCCATCGCCAGCCAGGTGGGCGATGTCAGCGATCTGGTCGGTAGCCTGGCCGAACGTACGCGCAATATCAGCGGCATTGCTGAAACCATTCGCGACATTGCCAACCAGACCAATCTGCTGGCCTTGAATGCTGCCATCGAGGCGGCCCGCGCCGGGGAAATGGGCCGTGGCTTTGCCGTGGTGGCCGATGAAGTCCGCAAGCTGGCCGAGCGCACGGCCACCGCGACGGACGAAATCACCCACATCGTACAGGCGGTGGTGAATGAAACCGGCACCGTGGCAGGACGCATGCAGGACATCCGCCCGGTGGTACAGCTGGGCGTGACCAAGGCCAATCAGGCCGCACAGAATCTGGATACCATCAGCCTGCATGCACAGTCGGCCTTGGAAAGCCTGCATGCCGTGGTCAGCGCCATGACCGAACAAAGCCTGGCGGGTGCCAATATTGCCGTCAGCGTGGAGCAGGTGGCCGGGGTGGTGGAAGAAACCCAATCCTCGGTCCAGCTGGCTGTCGTGGCCATGCGCAATATCGATGGACACGCCCGCCAGCTGCACGAATCGGTATCACGTTTCCGTCTTTGAGCTTGTCCTGCGCTTGACCACACACGCCCCCGCCGGCATGCGGGGGCGCTGCATTTCCGCCGCCAACGACCATCAAAGCGACACGAGACTTGCCCTCCCCCCTGCCGGTGGCATAATGCCCTCAGGGCACAACCCGCAAAATCAAAAAAATGCAGTACCGACAGACAGGTAGATAGATGAAACAATCGAGAACACTCCAGGGGAGACCTGCATGTCCCAATACTCCATCTCGGCGGCTCAGGCCGAATGGTTGATCCAGCATAACGTCCGTGACGTTGAGCTGGCCTTTGCCGATGTCAGCGGCTTTGCCCGCGGCAAGACCTTGCCAGCCAAAGCCGTCATCAAGGGTCAGGAGCTACGCATTGCCCGTGCCGTTGCCATCCAGACCTGCGTAGGCGAATTTCCCGACTACCGCTTTTATGGCGAGAACGATCCGGACGTAGTGCTGCGTCCCGATTTTGCCACCCTGCGCCCGGTACCCTGGGCCAAGACACCACGCGCCATGGTGGTATGCGACAACATCGACCATGACGGCAGCCTGTCGCCACTGGCCCCGCGCTCGGCGCTGCAGAACATTCTGGCGCGCTATCAAGCACGTGGCTGGCACCCGGTAGTGGCACCGGAACTGGAATTCTACATTTTTGATGCCCATGCCAATCCGGAACAGCCCTTCCAGGCTCCGCAACTGCGCACCGGCCGCCGCGAAACCGGCTTTGATGCCTTCAGCTTTTCCACGCTCAACGACCTGGAAGGCTTCTTCGACGATCTGTACCAGGCTTGCGAACAGCTGGGCATCCAGACCGATACCTACGTCCACGAAATGGGCCCCAGCCAGTTCGAGATCAACCTCAAACATGGCAATGCGCTGGAACTGGCCGACCAGACCTTCCTGTTCAAATACGCACTGAAGGAAATCGGCTATCAGCACGGACTGACCGTGGTCTGCATGGCCAAGCCGCTTCCCGGCCAGCCCGGCAGCTCGATGCATCTGCACCAGAGCGTGGTGGATGGCCAGGGTCGCAATGTGTTCAGCCAGGCCGATGGGGAAGCCAGCCCGGAGTTCTTCCATTACATCGGTGGCTTGCAGCAATACCTGCCGCACCTGATGCCGCTATTCTGCCCCAGCCCCAACTCCTTCCGCCGCTTCGTCAAGGGCCTGGCCGCACCGGTCAATGTCAGCTGGGGCGTGGACAACCGCTCGGTCGGCATCCGCGTGCCGGTATCCGGCCCGGAAGCACGCCGTGTGGAAAACCGTCTGCCCGGCTGCGATGCCAACCCCTATCTGTCGCTGGCCGCCAGTCTGGGTGCCGGCCTGCTGGGTGTCGAGGAAAAGCGCAGCCCCAGCGAAGCAGCTGTCGGCAATGTCTTTAACGGCGAAGACGCCGCCACCCTGCCCAATACCCTGGATGCCGCCTGCGCACTGATGGCTGCACACGACACGGCCGAACGCCTGTTTGGTGGTGAATTCAGCCGTGCCTATCTGGCCGTGAAAGAAGTGGAGCTCAGCCACTTCCACAACCAGATCACCCCGTGGGAGCGCCAGTACCTGGCAACCTTGTCCTGATCCCTTCTGCGACCAACCGCAGGCAAGCACCGGCAGCCCATGCCGCTGCTTGCCTTTTTTCATGGCTGCCGCACAGGATTGACCCTTGCGCCTGGCTGCCCCACCATGAAGCCATCAGGCCCTTCTGCGCCTCGCTCTGCGGATCAACCCCGAGGTCCACCATCATGTGCTTACGCAGCCTGCTGCTCTTACTCTGTGCACTGCCGGCACTGGCCGACACCGCCGCACCGGAAGCCGCCAGCGGCTTTACCCCACGCCTAGCCATTACGGCAAGCCATGACATGGTGACCACCGCCAACCCCTATGCCAGCCAGGCCGCACTGGACATCCTGCAAGCGGGTGGCAGTGCCGTTGATGCGGCCATTGCCGCCCAGCTGGTACTGGGCCTGACGGAACCACAATCTTCCGGCATTGGCGGCGGGGCCTTCATGCTGTATTACAACGGCCATCAGCTCACCACCTTTGATGGCCGCGAAACAGCTCCGGCCACCGTCGATGGCAAGCTCTTTTTGCAGGAACAGGGGCGGCCCATGGACTTCTACCAGGCAGCCATTGGCGGCCGCTCGGTCGGGGTACCAGGCGTAGTGGCCATGCTGAAGCTGGCACACCAGCGCGGGGGCCGGCTGCCCTGGGCCAGCCTGTTCCAGCCGGCCATCCAGCTGGCCCGGCAAGGCTTTGCCATTTCGCCCCGGCTGCACACTCTGCTGAGCAGCGAACGCTTTTTGCAGGATGATCCGGTGGCACGTGCTTATTTCTATCTGCCGGATGGCCAGCCCAAGGCTGTGGGCAGCGTGCTGAAAAACCCGGACTACGCCGCCACCCTGCAACAACTGGCCCGCAGTGGACCACGGGCTTTTTATGAGGGTGAAATCGCCAGCGCCATTCTGGCCAAGGTAAACCATCATCCGCGCAATCCCGGCCGCATGCTGGCATCGGATCTGGCCGCCTATCAGGCCATCGAGCGCAAGCCGGTGTGTGGCCCCTATCGCAGCTGGCAGGTATGCGGCATGGATGCCCCCAGCTCCGGCGGTATCGCCCTGCTGCAAATGCTGGGCATGCTGCAGCGTTTCCCCATGGCACAGATGGCCCCGACCGCCAGCGACACCATCCACCTGTTTGCCGAAGCCAACAAGCTGGCGTTTGCCGACCGCAATCGCTATCTGGCCGACCCTGCCTTCGTCCAGGTTCCCGGGCAGGCACTGATTGATGCCGGTTACCTGCGCCAACGCAGCCTGTTGATCCGGCCGGAGCGCAGCATGGGCCTGGCCCCGGCTGGCGAGCCGCAGGGCGTCAGCCTGGCCCGATATGGCCGTGACCGCGCACCGGAGCTGCCTTGTACCTCGCATATCAATATCGTGGACCGCCAAGGCCGGGTGGTGAGCATGACCAGTTCGGTGGAAGACCAGTTTGGCAGCCGCCTGATGGTGAAGGGCTTTTTGCTCAACAACCAGCTAACCGATTTTTCCTTTGTCCCGCTGGATAATGGCAGCCCGGTGGCCAACCGGGTGGAAGCGCGCAAACGCCCGCGCAGCAGTATGTCACCCACCATGGTGTTCGATGCGCGCGGACAATTCCTGCTGGCCACCGGCTCGCCGGGAGGCAGTCAGATCATCGGCTATGTGGCCCAGACGCTGCTGGCGTTGCTGGACTGGAAGCTAGACCCGCAGCAAGCCGTCAGCCTGCCTCACTACGGTAATCGCAATGGCGCAACGGAGCTGGAAAAAGGGCGCGGACTGGAGGTCCAGGCCAGCACACTGCAGGCGCTGGGCCATCGGATTGAACAGGTGGAAATGAC
>JAFANL010000256.1 GCA_019232735.1 Aquitalea sp.
GCAAAGGCCAGCGCCGCGCTGTCACATTCCAGCCGGCTGCAGCTGCCATCCTGACGTTGCAGCAGCAGTCCTGCGCCTTCCAGCAGCAAGAGCTGGCGATCGATGCCGGCAAAGTGCGAGAACGGTCCATCACTGGCAACGCTGGCAATGCTGATGCGATAGTCAAAATTGTCCAGTGTGGCCCCTGTCGGGGCAATCAGGACCTGGCGCGTGATGCCGCCGCCATTTTTCCAGGGGGTGGCGGGGTAGTCTGTAGCGTGAAGCAGTTGCATGGCAGGGTGCATTCCAAAAGCAAACGTTGATTATCCATGGCAAAACCAGAGCGTGCATCCGGCTTGTGAATGGCAGGCGTTTTGGCGTGATTACATGCCGGATGAGGGGGCTTTTTGGGTCGCTTTTGTAGCGTCGTTGCTACAAAAAGAGGCAGTTGATCTGCCGCAATATGCCGATTTCCGGTGGTGGGAACATTAGCCATGTATTCGGGCTGGCGTGTTGTTGGCAAGGCCGCCTGCCTGGCCAGGCTCACCCACTCAAGGAGATCATCATGGCTTCCAGCGCATTCTTCATTCCTTCCGTCAACCTGATGGGAGCCGGCTGCCTGCAACAGGCAGTCGACAGCATGCAGGCCCAAGGCTTCAAGCGCGCCCTGATCGTGACCGATGTCGGCCTGGTCAAGACCGGTCTGGCCGACAAGGTGGCGGCCTTGCTGGCGGCGGCAGATATCCAGTCGGCCGTGTTCGACGGTGTACACCCCAATCCCACCAGTGCCAACGTCAACGCTGGCCTGGCCCTGCTACAGGAAAAACACTGTGATGTGGTGATTTCCCTGGGTGGCGGCTCGCCGCACGACTGTGCCAAGGGCATTGCCTTACTGGCCGTCAACGGCGGCAAGATCCAGGATTATGAAGGCGTGGACAAGTCGGCCAAGCCGCAACTGCCGCTGGTGGCCATCAACACCACCGCCGGTACCGCCAGTGAAATGACCCGCTTCTGCATCATCACCGACGAGGCCCGTCACATCAAGATGGCCATTGTCGACAAGCACACCACGCCGATTCTGTCGGTCAACGATCCGGAAACCATGGTGGGCATGCCCGCATCGCTGACTGCCGCCACCGGCATGGATGCCTTGACCCACGCCATCGAGGCCTATGTCTCCACCATTGCCACCCCGATCACCGATGCCTGCGCCCTCAAGGCCATCAGCCTGATCGTGGCTTTCCTGCCGCGTGCGGTGGAAAACGGTCAGGACATGGAGGCGCGCGAACAGATGGCCTATGCCCAGTTCCTGGCCGGCATGGCTTTCAACAATGCCTCGCTAGGCTATGTACACGCCATGGCCCACCAGCTGGGTGGTTTCTATGATTTGCCACATGGCGTGTGCAATGCGGTGCTGTTGCCGCATGTTCAGGTGTTCAACCGCAAGGTGGCGGCTGCCCGTCTGGCTGATGTCGGCGTGGCGCTGGGCGTGAAGGCCAGTGCAGATGAGGCGATTGTCGCCATCCGCCAACTGGCGGCCAGGGTGGGCATCCCGGCTGGTCTGGCTGCGCTGGGCGTGAAGGAGGAAGATTTTCCGGTGCTGGCCAGCAATGCGCTGAAAGACGCCTGCGGTTTTACCAATCCGATCCAGGCCACGCATGAGGAAATCTGTGCCATCTACCGCTCAGCCATGTAAGCGGGATGTGGTCTGATTGCAGGGTACAGGGCCGGCTTTGCCGGCCCTTTTTCATGCCGCTTGTTATTCAATGGCTGCCAAAGCCGGCCGCTTGTGCAGCGCTGCGCATGGCGTCCAGCACCAGCCTGGCCTTGCGTGGAATGCGACGGCTGGCAAATACCGCGTGCATCTGCGCATCCTCCCCCCGACTGGAGACGATGCGGTAGTCCGGGCACAGCCGCACCAGTTGGCCGCTGGCCACCAGCGGTTCGGCCAGCCAGTCGCCCATGCGGGCCACACCCCAGCCGGCCAGGGCCGCTTGCAGTACGGCATTGCCGGAGCTGACACGGTGACTGGCATTCAGGTTGAGGCTGACCTGATGCGTGGCGGAGACAAAATTCCAGGCTTTCAGGATGCGGGGGGCGGCATGAATCAGGATGGCATGTTCGCCAAGTTCTTCCGGCTGGGTTGGCAAGCCATGCGCGGCGACATAAGTCGGGCTGGCGTACAGGTGGCGCTGGTAGGGCCACAAGGGAAAGCCAATCAGCTCGCTGGAAGCGGGGTAGGCACCACGGATGCTGAAATCCAGCTTTTCGCGAATCGGCTCCAGAATGGTGTCGCTGTACAGGATGTCAAAACGCAGTTGCGGATGGGCCGTGGCCAGTTGCTGCAAGATGGGGGGCAGAAAGTGGCTGGCCATCACTTCTGGTGCGGAGAAGCGCAACCAGCCGCGCGGAGAGCTGGCCAGTGCGGCCAGATCATCTTCCACGTCTTGCTGTAGCTGCAACATCTGGCGTGCCGTGTCGTAATAGGCTTCGCCGGCCATGGTCAGGCTGACCTGTTTTTGCGAGCGCGCCAACAGGCTGGTGCCCAGGTTCTCTTCCAGCGCCTGAATGGCGCGGGTGGCCGTACTGGGCGAGGTCCCCAGCTGGCGGGCCGCGGAAACAAAACTCTTGCGCTCCACCACGGCGCAGAAAACCTGCAGCTCCCATAACAGCTTCATTGCGGCGTCCTGATTGCAGAAAATGCAATACAGTATTGCAACCATCTGTTGACGACAAGCCCTACAATGGCGGCATTATCAGGAGACAGTCATGTTGTTGACCTTGGGATTCTTGTGTTTCTTTTCTTTCATGGCAGGACTGATCGATGCCGCCGTCGGCGGTGGTGGTCTGATCCAGACTCCGGCCTTGTTCAATTTCCTGCCGCAATATTCGGCGGCCACCCTGTTCGGTACCAACAAGATGTCCTCGGCAGTGGGCACCTTATCGGCTACCCGTTCCTATCTGCGCCGCGTGCGGCTGCCGTGGAAGCTGGTGATCCCGGCGGCCATGACGGCTTTTGTCATGTCCTTCGCCGGCGCGGCCACGGTCAACGCCATTCCCAAATCGGTCATCCGGCCGCTGGTATTGGTGCTGCTGGTGCTGATGGCCATGTATACCTTGTGGAAGAAGGATTTTGGCAAGCTGCACAAGCCGGTGACGATAGGTCGGCGCGAAATGGCCGTGGGTATGGCCATTGGCGGGGCAATCGGTTTTTATGATGGCCTGTTCGGGCCGGGAACCGGCAGTTTTCTGATCTTCCTGTTCATCCGTTTTTTTGCTTTTGACTTCCTGCATGCTTCGGCGGCGGCCAAAGTGGTCAATCTCACCACCAATGTGGCGGCGCTGGCGTTTTTCATCCCCACCGGCAATGTGCTATTCCAGTACGCCATTCCGATGGCCGGTTTCAACGTGCTGGGTGCCATGACCGGCTCCTGGGTGGCGATGAAAAAAGGCGCAGGCTTTGTGCGGATACTGTTTTTGCTGTTGACCACGGTGCTGATCGGCAAGCTGGCCTGGGACATGGTGCAGCCCTGGTTGCATGGCTAGGCGCTGCGCGCAGGCTGAAAGACAAAAGACCACGCATGATGGCGTGGTCTTTTTTTGTCTTGTTGCGCGCGGGAGACTCAGTCGTGCTTGTCCCAGCCACGGTGGCGGCCATGGTCATGATGATGATGGTGGTGACGGCGGCCGTCATCACGCGGGCCGTTATTTTCAGCCGGATGCTGGTTTCTGGTGGTGATGGCTACGCCCGTGGCGCCACCTACGGCGCTGCCGATAATGGCACCATTACGCCCACCTACCGCATTGCCCACTGCTGCGCCGGCAGCGCCGCCGACGGCACCACCAAGAATTGCATCTGTTGTCGAGCCGGCCTGGGCTGCGCTGGCAGCCAGACCCAATACCAAAACGGAAATCCACTTGTTCATGTGCATTTTTCACGACCTTTACTGTAAGTGGCAGCAGTCTAGTGAGGGCGGCGTAATCTGAACAAGTGGTGAAATGTTAGCAAGTATTGAAAAGCGT
>JAFANL010000043.1 GCA_019232735.1 Aquitalea sp.
GGTGCCGGAATAGCAGACAAACGATGCGCCATAGCCCATGCCTTCTTCCAGCATGCGGCTGAGCTTGGCGATTTCCGAGTTGGCGTCCGGGTCGGTGGTGCCGCGTCCCACCACCACCAGGCAGGTATCGGCACGGGCCACGGTACGCGGCGAGCGCGCTTCGGCCTCGATCAGGCGCAGGCGGCACAGTTCGAGCAGGCGCGGGTGCAAGTCCATGGCCGCGCCAAAGTGGAAGGCGGTGTCCGGGTGTTCCTGTTGCAGCGCCAGCAGTTCGCTGGGCATGTCGTTCTTGGCGTGGGTGGCGGCCAGCAGCACGCCGGGGGTCATCACGACCGTTTTGGCACCATCGGCAATGGCTTCGGCCACCGCCTGATCAATGGTGGGTGTGGCGAATTCCAGAAAGCCGTGATAGATGCGGCGTTGCGGCGCACGCTCACGCATCAGCTCCACCAGCGCCATGAATTCGGCAATGCCGTCCGGGTCGCGGCTGCCATGGCCGGCCAGGACGATGCTGTAGTCCTGCGTGCTCATGCAGACTGCTCCGGCGTGGGCAGGTGGCTGGGCTCGATCTGGCTGTCCATCGGCGTCTTGGTGCGAATCAGCATGATGCTCATGTCGGAGCAGCGGTGCTCGGCGCACTCGGCCAGCGTGCCATGCCATTCGGCCTCGCCACGGGTGAGGTTTTCCCACACTTCCACCTGCTGGTCGGCCGGAATGCCGTTTTCCAGCAGATAGGCGGCGATATGCCAGGGCATGAAGGAGCGGGCCTCGTCCCAGGGGCAGGGAATCACGATGGCATTGCGCTGGTCTTGCAGCACATGCACCAGATGGCGCTTGAAGGGGCTGAGGTCGCCACGGCGGTGGAAGGTGATGAAGGTGGTTTCGTCAAAGCATACCTTGGCACGCGAGGCCAGCACCTGGGCCGAGGACAGGCCGGGCATGGTTTCCACCGGGTGGCCACAGGCGCACTCCACCCGTTCCAGATACTGGAAGCCGCTGAAGTGGATGTCGCCCATGAACACCACCACGCAGTTTTTACCAGCGTGATGCAGCTTGGCCACTTCGTCCAGCTGGGCCACTTGGTCGCGGTAACCCATCTGGATCACCTGGGCTGTGTCCGGAATCAGCGGGCGCACCACGTCGATGACGGCGTTGAAGCCGGCCACCACGTCGGCATTGGCAATGAGGTCGGCCGAGCGGCGCGGCAGGTAGCCGATATCGCCGGGACCGGCACCGATACAGATAATCATGCGGATTCCTTTATGACTGAATGCTTGGGGTCGGCCAGCGCCACGGTGGGGCCGATCACCAGCAGGGCGGGACTGCCCAGTGCGGCGGCTTCCACCAAGGCGGGCAGGCTGGCCAGTGTGCCGACCACCTGCCGTTGCTGCGGCAGGGTACCGTGCTGGATGGCGGCGGCCGGTGTGGCCGTGTCCATGCCTGCGGCCTGTAATTGCTGGCAGATGTGTGCCAGGCGGCTCATGCCCATGTAGATCACCAGCGTGGTGCCGCTGCGCGCCAGTTGGTGCCAGTTGGGCTCATCCCCCTGGTGGGTGTGGCCGGAAACCAGCGTCACGCCGTGTACATGGGCGCGATGGGTGAGCGGAATGCCCAGCGTGGCCGGTACCGCCAGCGCGGCGGTCAGGCCGTTGATCACTTCCACGGTGATGCCGGCGGCGTGCAGGGTCTGCATTTCTTCACCGCCACGGCCAAAAATGAAGGGGTCGCCGCCCTTGATGCGGCCCACGCGCCGTCCGGCACGCGCTTCGGCCAGCAGCCGGGCTTCGATGTCAGACTGGCGTGCCGACTGGCAGCCGCCACGTTTGCCTACCGGCACAATCTCGCAGCCGGCCGGCAGCAGGCTGGCGATGTCGGGGTTGACCAGGTCGTCGATCAGGGCGATGTCCAGCTGCTGCAGGCAGCGTACCGCCTTCAGCGTCAATAGCTCGATATCGCCGGGACCGGCGCCGATCAGGAATACTTTGCCACTGCTCATCGGCCCAGTCTTTCGCGGATGGTAAGGGTCAGTTCGGTGCTGGACAGCTGTTCGCAGGGCAGGTACTCCGCCTGCATGGCCTCGGCCAGCTGGCGGGCGCGGCTCAGTTTGACATAGTCCTGCTCGGTATCCAGCACCAGTGACGGGATGGCGGCTTCGGCCAGCGCAGCGGCCAGTTGCAGGCTTTGTTGCCAGGCATCGGCATCTTCATCCAGCGCCACATTGGCGCGGCCATCGCTCAGCAACACCAATAGCGGACTGAGGCCCTGTGCACCCTGGCGGGCCAGGGTGTCGATGCTCAGTTGCAGGGCATGTGGCAGCGGGGTGCGGCCGCCGGTAGGCAGAGTGTGCAGTGCCTGTTCGGCTTGTTCCACCTGTCGGGTAGGCGGCAGCACTAGCTCGGCACTGCGGCCACGGAAGGCGATGACGGCCACCTGGTCACGGCGCTGGTAGGCGTCCTGCAACAGGCTGAGCACACTGCCCTTGACCTGTTCCATGCGCTGCTGTGCCGCCATGGAGCCGGAAGCGTCCACCACCAGCAGGATCAGATTGCCCTGTTTGGCCACCCGCACTTTTTCGTGCAGATCGGCGCGGGTGACGGCAAATTCGCCGGGGTTGCGCTGCAAGGCGTGGCGCAGGGTGGCGTCCAGCGCCAGTGCGGCCGGTTGCGCGTTGGGGACGGCGCGCACGCTGTGGCCACGCTGGGCATTCACCACGCTGCTGCGGCG
>JAFANL010000232.1 GCA_019232735.1 Aquitalea sp.
CATTATTGCAGCAGGCGGAAAAAGCCAATTCCCATGCGGGAAGTCATTCAATTTCCAGTTGTTACCGGTTTTCCCGTGTGGAGTTACTGGATGCATTGCATGGCGGTCAGATTCAGCCGTGGTATCAACCAAAAATAAATCCGCAAAACCTGCAGGTCGTAGCGGTAGAGGCGTTGGCACGTTGGCAGCATCCGGTACATGGCATTATTGCGCCGGCCCTGTTTTTGCCACGTATTGATGAAGCCGGTTTGAGCGAGCAGTTATTCTACAAGATGCTGGAGCACTCAATCCGGGATTGCCAGCTGTGGGATGAGCAATTCCCTGATTTGAAATTGGGTGTGGCAGTCAATATCAATGTGCGAGAGTTTGATTTGCCTGCCATGCCGGATAGAGTGTTGGGTATTATAAAACGCACCGCTTTTCCACCGTCCCGCGTTACGCTGGAATTAACGGAAACCCAGCCCCTGGATAATCTTGGCTATTCACTGGGAAATGCGCTACGTTTGCGCGTCATGGGATTTAATCTGGCTCTGGATGATTTTGGGGCTGGTTATTCCGGATTTCATCACTTGCGTGAAATACCCGCTACCTCGGTAAAGATTGATCGAACGATGGTGCATCAGGCTGCCGGTGATATGACGGCGGAGAAAATGCTGGGTTTTGCGGTACGCATGCTGCAAAGCCAGAACGTTTCCGTGGTGGTGGAGGGCGTGAGCCGTCAGCAGGATTTCGAGTTGGTAAAGCAACTGCGGGTCGATCTGGTACAGGGCTTCCTGCTGGCTGAACCGATGCCGCAAGCCGGTTTGTCCGGTTTTGTGCGACGCCAGCAGGCCGCTTGCTAATGCCGGCGCAGCGACCACAAGGCCAGGCCCATCAACAGGATGCCGACGCTTTGCCACCCATCCAGGGTGTGACCATAAACCAGCCAATCCACCAGAATGGCCATGACCGGATAAACGAATTGCAACACGGCGATACGGCTGGTGGGCAGTCGGCTCATGCCGCTGTAGAGCAGGGCGTAAGCCAGGCCGGTATGCAGGCTGCCCAGTCCGGCCAGCCAGGCCCAGCTGGCTGCCGTTGCAGGCCAGTCATTGTATAGCGGCCACCATAAGGTCAGCACCACACCCACGGCACATTGCCACCAGGCAAAGGCGTAGGAGCTGATATGCGGCTGGCTTTTGGCAATGATGGGCAGGCCGGCATAGGCCAGCGAACCAACGATGCACATCAGTACGCCGGAGAGAAAACTGGCAGACAAGGTTGTCAGGGACAAGCTGGCCATGCCGCATGCCAGCCCCAGGCCGAGCAGCGCGATCAGGGCGGCCAGCAGATGCCGGTGCGACAGTTTTTCCCGCAGCAGCAGCACGCCGTACAGCATGACCCAGAAGGGTTGCAGGTGAAACAGCACCGTGGCCAGCCCAATGGAGGTCAGCGGAATGGCAGCGAAGAACAAGCCCCAGTTGCTGACCATCAGCAGGCCGGCCAGCAGTACCGCCAGCAATGAACGGCCTCCCAGCCGCAGTTCCGCCAGTTGGCCACGCCAGGCGCCCCAGACCAGCAAGCTCAGGCCGCCGAACAGACAGCGCAGCAGTACGGTCAGCAATGGAGGCTGATGGGCTTCGGTGACGAAGATGCCCAGGGTGCCCAGCAGCATGCCGGCCAGAATCATGTTGAGGCTGCCCTGTTGCTGGACACGCTCCCCGGCCGGCATGGCCAGGTGCAAGTGGTGTGTGGTTTTCATGGTTTGATCATCGGGGGGAAGCCTGCATCCGGTAAAGCGGATTTATGCTATGTTTATTATTCGTTTTTCGAATGGTGATCGGGATGAGTGCGCAGGATTTGCAACTGGATTGGTTGCGGGCGTTTGTCGCCGTGGTGGATGCGGGCTCACTCAGTGCGGCAACCCGCGCATTGCATCGTTCGCAGTCGGCCGTGAGCATGCAGCTGAAAAAACTGGAACAGGCAGCGGGCAGCACGCTATTGCTACGCAGTCCGCGTCATCTGGAGCTGACTGCGGCTGGGGAAGCATTGCTGCCGCAGGCAAGGCGTGTGCTGGCCGCGCATGCTGCGGCCCTGGATACGCTGCACGGTGGAGAGATCAACGGGCAACTGCGCCTGGGGGTGCCGGAGGACTACGCGGTGGCCTATCTGGCCAGTGTGCTGAAAGACTACGCGGGTCGTTACCCGGCGGTGGACATCAATCTGGTCTGCGAACAGTCCACCGCGCTGATCCGCAAAGTGGAAAGCGGTGAGCTTGACCTGGCGGTGGTCAGCCGCGATCAGCCGGAGCGGGGAGAATACCTGTTTGACGAAACCATGGTCTGGGTGGGGGACCCGCAATATGCAGCCTGGCTGCGTGATCCCTTGCCGATCGCCCTGTACGAGCTGGGCAGCCGGGCGCGCAGTGCGGTGCTGGATGCGGTGGAAGCCCGCCAGCGCGCCTGGCGGGTGGTCTACAGCAGCCCCAGTGTTGCCGGGCAATTGGCCGCGGTACAGAGTGGCATGGCCGTGGCGGTGCTGACGGTGTGCAGCTTGCCTCCCGGCATCCAGGTATTGGGCATGGAGCAAGGTTTGCCACCATTGCCGCCCTTGCAAGTGGCGTTGATTCGCAGCCCGCATTCCCAGGGGGCGCGGGCGTGTGACGCCATGCAGGACATGGTGTTGGAAGCGCTACGGCAGGACAAATAGCGCCATCTCTTGAACATAGTGTTGCTATTCATTAAGTTGACAAAGTCAACTTTATTTTGCATATTAAGGGCTCCTAGCCCTGAGCGGAAGCCCTATGCACTCTCTCATCCTGCAACTGCCTTGTGACCGGAGTTTTGTGCCATGGCGACATTGAGCCCCACGCGTGAACGCGGCTTGCTGTGGCTGCTGGCATTGACCCAATTCACCATCATCATGGATTTCATGGTGATGATGCCGCTGGGGCCGCAGATCATGCAGGCCTTTGCCATTACGCCGGCGGCTTTTGCCACGGCGGTGTCAGCCTATTCCTGGTGTTCCGGCTTGTCTGGCCTGTTTGCGGCAAGCTATATCGACCGTTTTGATCGCCGTCGCTTGCTGCTGGTGATTTATGGCCTGTTTGCCCTGTCCAATCTGGTTTGTGCCAGCGCGGGCAGCTTTCACATGTTGTTGCTGGCACGTGCTTTTGCCGGTCTGAGCGGTGGGGTGCTGGCGTCCATCATCATGGCCATTGTCAGTGACATCATTCCCGTTTCGCGCCGGGGAGCGGCCACCGGGGTGATCATGACGGCATTTTCCCTGGCGGCCATCGCCGGGGTACCGGCCGGCATCGTGCTGGGGGCCCATCTGGGCTGGTCGTCCCCCTTTTATCTGCTGGTGGGCTTGTCCTTGCTGATCTGGGTGGCCGGTGCCTGGCTGGTGCCGTCGCTGCGCCTGCATCTGCAAGTCCCCCCTCCGGCGCTGAGGCAGGTGGTGCCGGAACTGTGGCGTTTGCTGAGCAATCCCCGCCATGTGCGTGCTTTTGCGCTCACCTTCATCATGATGGTGTCGCACATGATGGTGATCCCCTTCATTTCACCGGTACTGGTGGCCAATCATGCGATTGCACCACAGCAGATCGCCTGGATTTACATGGCGGGCGGCGCTGCCACCTTTTTTACCTCGCGTCGTATCGGCAAGCTGGCCGACCGATATGGCAAGCACCAGCTGTTTCGCATCATGGCGCTGTTTTCCATGTTGCCTATCCTGTTTGTCACGCATTTGCCGGCGATTTCCTTTATCGCCATCGTGGCGTTCTTCCCAGTTTTCATGGTGGCACTATCCGGACGGATGATTCCCATGCAGGCTTTGCTGACCACCGTGCCGGAGCCACAGCGGCGTGGTGCATTTCTCAGCATCAATAGTGCCATCCAGTCCATGGGGAATGGCTGTGGTGCCTGGCTGGGTGGTTTGCTGTTGAGCAGCGGGGCCGGTGGCACGATCATGGGTTATGGCCGTAATGGCTGGTGTGCCGTGCTGCTGGTGAGTGTGGCTGTCTGGTGGGTCGGGCGGGTGCACGCCCTGCGCAGCGGGCAGATGGCAGCAGCGCTGCCGTGAGGGCCGGCCCGGCATGCTGTGTGCTGGAGCCGGAAAATTCTTGTATTGGAGGGGGGAAAGGCCGCTTGTCAGGTAATTACCGTTCAATGCGGTGCGCTTATTCATAAATTGTTTTCATTCTTGTTTTGCATAAACAGTTAAAATGCCGGGTTTTACACTGCATGGGTGCTGCGGGGTGCTCCATGTGGTGGTGGTGATCAAAATTCAGCGATTAAAAATAAAATACATGCAAAACAATAAGTTGATGGTT
>JAFANL010000280.1 GCA_019232735.1 Aquitalea sp.
GACACAGCAGTACCCACATCAGTAAGGAAACAGTATGAAAACCCTCGCCATTGCCCTGATTACCCTGATCACCAGCAGCGCCGCATTTGCCCATGATGCCGACAGCACCCCGCCGACAGCGGCCACCGTTGCCGCCTGGCAAGCCGAGCAACAAGCCATCAAGGAAAATTTTGCCAAACTGCCCGCCGCCGAACAGCAGCGTATCCAGCAGATCAATGCCTATTGGGATGCCAAAAGTCTGCAGGCAAACCAGCATAACCATTAAGCAGGCAAGTAGCTGGCAGCAGCACGCCCACCGTGCGGCTGCCAGTCGTAGCGTGGCTCAATGCAAAAAGCCTCCGTCAGGAGGCTTTTACTTTTACGGCTGCAGGTGTTATTCGAGCACCCCGCCACCTTCGGATTTAGGGGCACGACTCAGCAAGCCTTCCACCACCCGATGCGGATCATTACCCTGGTAGAGCAGGCCACACACGGCGGCGGTAATCGGCATTTCCACTTCCAGCCTTTCCGCCATGGTCAGGACTTCACGAGCGGTACTCACCCCCTCTGCCACATGGCCCAGTTCGGCCAGAATGGTGTCCAGCGATTTACCCTCGGCCAGTTTCAGGCCGACCTGGCGATTGCGCGACAGCGCGCCCGTGCAAGTCAGGATCAGGTCGCCCATGCCGGACAGCCCCATCATGGTGTGCTGGCTGGCACCCAAGGCACTGGCCAGGCGGGTGATTTCAGCCAGCCCGCGGGTAATCAGCGCCGCACGGGCATTCATGCCAAAACCCAGGCCGTCGGCCACCCCGGTGGCAATCGCCATCACATTCTTCACCGCACCGCCAACTTCCACCCCCACCAGATCATCATTGGCATACAGGCGTAACAGCGGGCTATGCAGCTCGCGGGCGATGCGGCGGGCAAAATCGCCATCATCCGCGGCAATGGTCACTGCGGCAGGCAAGCCTTCTGCTACTTCGCGGGCAAAACTAGGCCCCGACAGAACGCCGTGAGGATGATCGGCCGGTAATTCTTCCGCCACCACCTGGTGCGGCAGCAGACTGGAGCCTGACTCGAAACCCTTGCAGGCCCACAGGATGGGCGGCAAGGAAGACGATAATGCCGTCAGTGCCCGCAAAGTGGGACGCAGACCGGCAATCGGCGTGACGATGAGGATCAGCTCGGCACCCTGGATGGCGCGCGGCAGTTCAGCAGTCAGGCGGATGGAATCGGGGAAAGGGCAATCGGGCAGGTAGCGCCGATTGACGCGCTCGGCCGCCAGCTCCGACATATGGGTGGCATCACGCCCCCACAGGCTGACATCGTGGTGGCGGGCAAAGGCCAAGGCCAGTGCACTGCCCCAGGCCCCACTTCCCAGAATGGCCAGTTTCATGTTTTACAGGCCCCACAAATCGGTAATGCGAGCAAAGCCGCTGCTGCCATCGCGGTGCTTGACCTTGATCCAGCCGTCCTTTGGTGCCTCCTGCCATTGCAGCACACCGTCACGGGCCACGCTGAATACCGCCTTGCCATCGGCAGAGGGCGTATCCCGCACCACGGCCTGATCCACCGTGACCAGCAACCAGCGCTGGCCAGACAGGGCGGCAGCGGGAATCCAGGCGATACCACCCGTGGCATCGCGCACCCGCGACCAATCCTTCTGGCTGGACAGCACTTCCACCGGATAATAACGGCTGACAACGAACAGCTTCTTGGCACTCAGCGTGGGCGCCTCGTACAGCGCCACGCCGGTTTCCTTGACCGAACGGAATTCCAGCGCCTGCGCCGGCAGGGCACACAGCCCGGCCAGCACGGCGGCGACAGCAGCGAGGCGGCGCAGCATCAGGCGTTGCCGGCTTCGGCTTGCTGGGCGCGCTGCTGCATGTACAGCGCTTCGAAATTGATCGGCGACAGCAGAACCGGCGGGAAGCCAGCGCGGTTTACCAGGCTGGATACGGTTTCGCGGGCATAGGGGAACAGGATGTTCGGGCAGGCCACACCCAGGATAGGCTCGATATCATCGGCCGGGACGTTTTCGATGCGGAAGATGCCGGCTTCGGTCACTTCGCACAGGAACATGGTTTTTTCCGGCAGCTTGGCCGTCACGGTGACGGTGAGGGCTACTTCGAAGAAACCGTCATCGATCTGCTTGCCTTCGCTGGCCAGTTGCATGTCGATTTCCGGCTGGGCCGCTTCCAGATAAATCTGCGGTGCATTCGGCACTTCCAGGGACAGATCTTTTACATAGATTTTTTCGATGGAGAAAACCGGTTGCAGCTCTTGTTGTTCGCTCATGTCTAAGTCTCGCTGATGGCCGCGGCTGGCGGCCGGTTGCTAAGTGAAATCAGGCCTGCATCATCGCATGAAAGCGCGCTGCGCGACCAGAGGAAGCCCGCAGGATATTGGCATGAAGAATGCCTTGTCCAGCACATGATTGATGACGATCAATCCGCCAGCAGCACGTCCAGCTTGCCCGCCTGGCTGAGTGCCACCAGATCATCGCAGCCACCCACATGGGTGTCACCGATGAAGATTTGCGGCACGGTGCGACGGCCGGTGCTGCTCATCATGCGCTCGCGCGCTTCTGCATCCAGATCAATGCGGATTTCCTCGATGCCGGTAACGCCCTTGCTGGCCAGCAGCTGCTTGGCGCGGATGCAATAGGGGCAGACTGCCGTGGTGTACATGGTGACGTGTTTCATGACCAAACCTGTAGTGATGCGGTGGGATTCAATGCTGCATTATAGCTTCTGCCGCCGGTAGCTGGCTGCTCTCCGGCGCGCTGCGGTCGAAGCGGTGGATCAGATCCGCGACAATGCCATCCAGCGCCGGCCCCATGGCCAGCGCGCGCGGACTGTTGACGATGACCACGATGGCCAGCCGACGGCCATCGGCGGCCTGCCAGTATCCGGCCAGCGCCTTGACGTCCTTCAGCGTGCCGGTTTTCATGCGCAGACGCGGGCCGATGCCGGCAAAGCGCCGCTTGAGGGTGCCATCCTCGCTGGCCACCGGCAGGCTGGACAGCAGCTCGCCACCATAAGGGCCGCGCGCCGCATTGAGCAGCACCTGCCCCAGCAAGCGGGCCGATACCCGCTCACGTCGCGACAGGCCGCAGCCGTTCTCCAGCACCAGCGGAGCATCGGCGATATGTTGCTCGGCCAGCAGGCGCCGCACGGCATGTTGCGCATCGGCCGGGGTATCGCCGCTGCTGCCGTCTTCATGTCCCAACGTCAGGTACACAGTGCGGGCCATGGTGTTGTTGCTGTATTTGTTGATATCAGCCAGCGCGACCGTGAGCGGTTCGGACTGGAACTGCGCCAGCGTCCGTCCACTTGCCGGGGCATGTCCGAGCGCCACGGACTGCGGACCACTGCCGCCCAGCTCGGCCCACAGGGCGGCAAAGCTTTGTCCGGCAAAATCATTATGCTCCAGCACATTCACATAGGCCTGACTGCCATCGCAGGCCGCCGGTAGCTTGCCGCTGACATCGATCTGACTGCCCTGCTGGCGGATCTGCACCCATTGCCGCACATCCGGACAAGTGGCTACCGCGCTGCCGGCATTGCCCAGCCGCGCCTGCAGGCTGACGCCGGCCAGGGGCGGATCCAGCACGGCACGCACGCCATTGCCATCATTGAAGAAGTGCAACCACGCCACTTTGAGGCCGGTAAGGTGGGTGTCCGGCTCCACGGTAAAGGATTTGCCTTCATCGCCACCAAAATTCTCCGCCGTCCCTATGCTGCTGAAGGCGCTTTTATCCAGTAACAGGCGTCCTTCAATCTGGCGGATGCCGCGCAAGCGCAGGCCACGCAGCAACTCTTGCAGGTTTGCGTTGCTGAAACGGGGATCGCCAGCGCCCACCCAAACCAGATCCCCCTTGAGCACACCGTTTTCCACGGGGGCATCCGACACCAGCCGGGTGGTCCAGCGATAGCCGGGCTTGAGCAGATTGAGCGCGCTCCAGCTGGTGATCAGCTTCATGGTGGACGCCGGGTTGACCGCGGCATCCGCCCGCAAGCTGGCCAGCTCGCCTCCTCCTTCGACCGGAGCCGCCCAGATGGCAACTTCATCGGCCTTCAATCCATGCAGATCCAGCGTTGCCGCCGATGCGGCAAGCGTACTCAGGCACAAAGCAAAACATGCAGCAACAGACTTCATTACATCTCCTGCGGGTCGACATCCAGCGACCAGCGCAAGCCTCGACCATGCTGGCGAGCCTGGGCATCCAGCATGGGGGGCAGTTGATCAAGAAAACGATGCAGCGCCTGGCGGTTGGGTGACTCCAGCACCAGCTGGGCACGCTCGCGGTTGGCCAACCGTACCATCAGCGCCGGGGCCGGGCCGGAAATCAACACCTCCGCGGCCAAGCTTTCCATCTGGCGGCGGATATGCGTCAGAAACGCAGTGGCGCTAGCCAGTTCCGTCGCATCGGCCCGCAACAAGGCCTGGTATACCGCAGGTGGAAAGGCAGCCATGCGGCGCTCCTGCAGCAAGCTGGCCGCAAAGCCATCAAAATCATGTGCCACCAGTGCCTGATACAAGGGGTGGTCCGGCCATTGC
>JAFANL010000002.1 GCA_019232735.1 Aquitalea sp.
CACGGCTCCGGGTTTGCCAAACAGGCTGGCGGCTGCGGGGTTGATATCCAGGATGATCTTGTCGCGGTCGATGACGACAATGCCATCATCCATGGCATTGAAGGCATTGCCACGCGCGATGGGCAGCATGAACAGCATGCGCAGATACAGCAGATCGATGGCGAAGACGATGCCGGTGAGGGCGAAGCAAAGCGGGGTGGGGTCCAATCCCTGCAAGGGAATATTACCGGACAGGTAGAGCAGGTTGCCAACCCAGGGGAAGGTGGCGCTCAGCAGCAGGATCAGGGACTGGCCACGGTAGTGTGGCGGATAAAAGTGCAGGGCACGCAGCAGCAGCAGCGAGCCGAGCAGCATCATCAGGTAGGAGTAAGCGGCCACACCCAGCCAGAAGGCGGGGCCATGCTGAAAAATCAGCAGATTATGGCCGGAGGGGGAGGCCTGGTAACCCGGCCAGATCAGGCCATGGGCTTCATTGCTGAACGCCAGGGCCAGATTGATCAGCGGAATCAGAAACAGGGCTGCGATATAGCGCCAGCGCAGACGTTGCCCCAATGGGTTGTAATCGGCGGCCAGCAGGAAAAACAGCACCGGCGTACTGAGCGTGCCTACATATTCCAGCTTGGACCAGAAAATCTTGTCCGACAGTGTCGAAGAGGCCAATTCCAGCATGGAGCCGGCCGCCCATATCGTCACGCCCAGCATCAGCCATGCCAGCAGACGCGCGCCTCTCATCTGGCGTCGTTCCCAAGCCAGAATACCTACCGTGATGGAGGTCAGGGTGGCCAGTCCGGACAGGGCGGCCAAGGAGGTAAACGTAAAGGGCATGAGACTCGCTATGCAAGTTAATTATGCGAACGGCAATGTTTCAGTGTAATCGCTCCAGATGAAGTTTCATCCATCTTTTTGAGTCTCCGGTTATAATTAGCGCATCCCGAGGGGCGCTGCGAGGTTTATCCCCAGGCTCGGGCCTCTACGTTTCCAACGGCGCTCACCTGACTAAACTCCGTGCCGATGCCGGAATAGCGGGTGAGCCGCATTCCTGCCGGCGTGTAAAAGGATTTTGCACGATGGCTGATTTCACTGATTTTCACGTCGCCGACATCAATCTTGCCGCCTGGGGGCGCAAGGAGCTGGCAATCGCCGAAACCGAAATGCCGGGTCTGATGGCGCTGCGTGAAGAGTACGCCCACCAGAAACCGCTGCGCGGCGCGCGCATTGCCGGTTCGCTGCACATGACCATCCAGACTGGCGTGCTGATTGAAACTCTGGTGGCGCTGGGTGCCGACGTACGTTGGGCCTCCTGCAATATCTTCTCTACGCAAGACCACGCAGCCGCGGCCATTGCTGCAGCCAATATCCCGGTTTTTGCCTTCAAGGGTGAAAGCCTGGACGAATACTGGGAGTTCTCCCACAAGATCTTCGAATGGCCGGAAGGTCAGGAAGCCAATATGATTCTGGATGACGGTGGCGATGCCACCTTGCTGCTGATGCTGGGCAGCAAGGCCGAGCAGGACCGTAGCGTCATCAGCCATCCTTCCAACGAAGAAGAAACTGCCCTGTTTGCCGCCATTGCCCGTTATCTGGAAGTGGACCCGCACTGGTATTCCAAGCGTCTGCCGCATATCAAGGGCGTGACTGAAGAAACCACCACCGGCGTACACCGCCTGTACCAAATGCAAAAGGAAGGCCGCCTGCCGTTCCCGGCATTCAACGTCAACGACTCGGTGACCAAGTCCAAGTTCGACAATCTGTATGGCTGCCGTGAATCGCTGGTGGATGGCATCAAGCGTGCCACCGACGTGATGATCGCAGGCAAAGTGGCCGTGGTACTGGGTTATGGCGATGTGGGCAAGGGCTGCGCCCAGAGCCTGCGTGGCCTGGGTGCCACCGTATGGGTAACCGAAGTGGACCCGATCTGCGCCCTGCAAGCGGCAATGGAAGGCTACCGCGTGGTACGCATGGACGATGTGGCCGATCAGGGCGACATCTTTGTCACCACCACCGGCAATGTATCCGTCATCACCCACGACCACATGGCCAAGATGCGCAACAACGCCATCGTGTGCAATATCGGTCACTTTGACAGCGAAATCGAAGTGGCCAGCCTGCGCCAGTACCAGTGGGACAATATCAAGCCGCAGGTTGACCACATCATCTTCCCGGATGGCAAGCGCATCATCCTGCTGGCGGAAGGCCGCCTGGTGAACCTGGGTTGTGCCACCGGCCACCCCAGCTTCGTGATGTCCAACTCCTTCACCAACCAGGTGCTGGCGCAGATGGAAATCTTCCAGCACGGCAGCCAGTACGGCAAGGAAGTCTATGTCCTGCCCAAGCACCTGGACGAGAAGGTGGCCCGTCTGCACCTGAAGCGTATCGGTGCCAACCTGACTGAATTGAGCGATGAGCAAGCGGCTTATATCAGCGTACCCAAGCAGGGTCCTTATAAGCCAGAGCACTATCGTTATTGATTCTAATAACGAAGAGTAAGAGACGGGACAGGGTAGAATGACCCTGTCCGTTTTTTTACCCGCAGTCGCCAGCATGCCTGCGCAGCTACAGAACTAAAGCCTGCCGCCACGAGCAGGGACAGAGACGATCATGAGTGAACAGAAAAAAACCTTCAGTTTCGAGTTTTTCCCGCCCAAGACCCCGGAGGGCATGGCCAAGCTGCGTACGACCCGACAACAGCTGGCCCAGTTCAAGCCGCAGTTTTTCTCCGTGACTTTTGGTGCCGGTGGCACCACGCGGGATGGCACCCTGGCCACCGTGCTGGAAATCCGCCAGGAAGGCGATGCAGCAGCACCGCATCTGTCGTGCATTGGTTCTACCCGCGAAAACATCAGCGCCATCCTGAACGAGTACCGCAATCATGGCATCCGCCATATCGTGGCCCTGCGCGGCGACATGCCTTCCGGCATGGTGGCGGCCGGTGAGTTCCGCTTTGCCAACGAGCTGGTCGAGTTCATCCGCAGCGAGCATGGCGACCATTTCCATATCGAAGTGGCGGCTTACCCGGAATTCCACCCGCAGGCCAAATCGGCCGAAGACGACCTGAACAATTTTGTGCGCAAGGTGAAGGCCGGTGCCAATTCGGCCATGACCCAGTATTTCTTCAATGCCGATGCCTACTTCCGTTTCGTTGACGAAGCCCAGGCCCGTGGCGTGGACATTCCCATCGTGCCGGGCATCATGCCGATCGCCAATTTTGGCCAGCTGTGCCGCTTCTCGGACATGTGTGGCGCCGAAGTACCACGCTGGCTGCGACAGCGCATGCAGTCCTATTACGATGACACCGCCTCCATCCGGGCCTTGGGGCTGGATGTGGTGACCGAGCTATGTGACCGCTTGCTGGCCAACGGCGCCCCAGGCCTGCATTTCTACACCCTGAACCAGGCCGGGCTGGTGTCCACCGTCTGGCAGCGTCTCGGTCTGTAAGCTTTTCCCGTTCTGATGTACAACAAAGCCCGGCAATGCCGGGCTTTTTGTCATGGTCACCGTAGCGGGAAATCACTTAAGGGGGGCGGGGCGGGTGTCTCGGCCACCACCACCTGGTTACGGCCCTGATTTTTCGCCCGGTACAGCGCCTGGTCGGCATCGCGAACCAACTGGTGCTCCGAGTGGTGGCGCGGGTGCAGGCTGGCCTGGCCGATACTGATGGTGACCCGGTCATTCACCTTGCTGCAACGATGGGCGATGGCCAGCTGCCAGACGGCATGACGGATGGTTTCTGCCAATAGCAGGGCCTGTTCGGCATGGCAGCCAGGCAGCAGGACGCCAAACTCTTCTCCTCCCACCCGCGCGGCCAGATACGGCTCGGCCGTGAGGCTGGACTGGATGCACTGCGCGACCTGGCGCAGGCACTGGTCGCCCGCCAGGTGACCATAGCTGTCATTGAACTGCTTGAAGTAGTCGATATCGATTTGCAGCACACTGAGTGGACTGCCATCGCTCTGTGCCTGGCGGAAACAGTCACTGAGTTGTTCGTCGAAATAGCGCCGGTTGGCAATTCCCGTCAGGCCATCGCTGAAAGCCATACGGGCCAGGTCGGCGTTGGCGGCATGCAATTGCTGCTGGGTGCGGCTGAGCTCCTGCAATTGCTGGCGGCGGATGATGGTGTTGGCCAGCGTTTCACCCAGCAGTCTGGCCTGTAGCTGCTCCTTGGGCTGCCAGTTGCGTGGCCGGCTGACCATATCACAGCCAAACAATCCCACCGGATGACCCATGTGATCGATGCGCAACATGAACAGGCTTTGCACATGATGTGCCAGCAGATCCTCGCGTTCCAGCACGGCCTCGTCCGGCAGCTCGGCCAGTGAGTCCAGCGACAGCAGACCAAAGTGCTGCAACTGCTGGCAGGCCCAGCTGCGCTGCAACATGCTTTGCTCCAGCAAGGTGTGGGTGGTGGGCTGGATGCCGGAGGCGCACCATTCGTGCACGGTATTCACCAGCCATTCTTCGGAAAAGCTCACCAGATAGCAGCGCTCCACCTGCATGAAATGGCCGATCTCCCCCAGCGCCATATTCGTGGCCTGGTCGATGTCGCGCAGCGGAATATTGATGAAGCGGGTGGAAATGCCGGCAATCAGTTGCTGGAAATTCAGCAGCTGGTTCAGTTCTACGGTGCGTTCGGCGACCAGCTCTGCCAGTTGGTCGCGGTGGCTGGCCAGCGCGTTTTCGAAGGCCTGTCGCTCTTGCAGATGGCGGTTGATATTGTCGCTCATGCTGTGAAAGGCCCTGGCCAGTGCGCTCAGTTCATTGTCGAGTCTATCGTGCGGCTGATCGGGCAGCAGGGCTGGCAGGGCGGCGTTGGGTTGGTAGTTATGCACGATTTCCACCATCTGTTGCAGGGGGAGCACCAACTGGCGATTGAACAGCCGCCATAGCAGCAGGGCCAGCCCGGACAGGCCTAGCAGGAACTCCAGGGCCGAGGTGGTGACTTCCTGCCACATGGCATCGTAGATGTGTTGACGGGAAACTTGCAGCCGCAGGGTGCCAATGGCCTGCAAGCTGCGTGGGGTCTGCACGGGCAAGATGTATTCGCCGCTATTGCGCTGATTCTGCTGCGCCGGATTGTCGTAGCGCAGCGATTGGCCCAGCTCGGTGCGCAGCTCCACGTTTTGCACGCCGGGCAACTGACCGATCAGGCGCAATTGCAGCTGGATGTCCGGGATGTCGACATCCCAGACGCTCTGGCTGAGTAATGGCAGGTATAGGTTGGCTATCGTGGCCGGAATGGCATCCATCTGGCGCTGGCCATCGCGCAGCACCAAGGCGGCTTTCAGTCCGGTGGCGATGATGCCGAACAGCAAGGTATACAACAGCAACTGCCAGATCAGCTGGCGAGTCAGACGACGGGCGGGCATGGCGCTGGATTCCTAGTTCAGCAGGCTGCTGAAGCGGAAGGCATAGTGTTGCAGGGCTGGATTGCCAACGCGGCTGAATTGCTTGAAGTGAATGCTCCGGAAATTGTCCTGGGCAAAGCGCTGGATGAAATGCTGTGCTTGTTGCGTTGTCATGGCACTGAAGATGGGTGGTTGCAGCATGAGTCCCTCGTCGGCAAAGTCACGGCCGTGCTGGTAGTCGTACAGCATCACCAGGCTCCAGGCCCCTGTCATGAAATGGCCGGCGGCCAAGGCAGTGAGCTGACCCTGTGCCCGCTCGTTCATGGCCTGGCGTGAGTTATTGATGGCGCTGAGCAGGACCTGCCGACCTGCCTGTTTTCCGTTGCGGCGGATGGCTTCTTCCAGTCCGAAGGCCATTTCATCGTTGGCAGCCCAGATGACATTGATCTCCGGATAGCGTTGCAGTAGCCACAAGCCTTGCTGCATGGCGCGCTTGTGCTCCCATTCACCATATACCAGTTGTGTCAGTTTGGCTGTGGGATGCGTGGCAAGGGCCTGACGGGCGCCGGCCACGCGTTCGACGGAGGCCGGGGTGGCGCGATCTCCCGCCACCATCAGGACATGAAGTGGCGTGCCGGGCGGAAAGTGCCGGGTAGCGCTATCCAGCACTTCCTGCATGGTCAGGGTGCCGGCAAGGGTATTGTCGGGGGAGAGCGAGCCCAGCCAGTGCTTCAGGCGCTGGCGTGGCTGGCCGGTGGCTTGCAGTTGGGTATCGGTCAAGCCATTGAAGCTGACAAAACTGGGGATGCCGGCCTGGTCGGCAATATCGAGCATGGCGGGCGCCGCCAGTTTTTCATTGACGATCAGCAGGTAGTCCGGCTTGTGGCTACGCTGGGCGACCTGCCGGGCCAGCTTGAGCATTTGCTGGGCATCGCGCTCGGCATACAGCACCTCCAGCTGTATGTCGAGCTGCTCTGCCGCGGCTTGCATGGCCTGGGTGGCACTCAGCCAATAGGCCTCGTCATGTCGCCCCGGCGAGATGAAAGTAACAGAAAATGCCCATGCGCTGGTGTGCAGCATAAATGCAACAGTCATGGTCAGGGCACGTAACTGTCGGGTCATGATCATGCCGGGGGCCTTTGTTCATTCCTCCTGCAAATATCGGATGAAATAAGGATTTCTGAATGCAGGGCGGCTCAGAGGCTGCGCAGCTGGCTTAGCGGTAGCGAAGTCGTGCGTTTGATCTCTTTGAGCACAAAGCTGGACTTCACATCTTCCACGCCTTGTTGCTGCAACAGTTCATCCATGACAAAGCGCGAGAAATGTTCCAAATCTTCAAAATATACTTGAAGGAGATAGTCCATTTCTCCGGTCATTGCAAAGCAATTGATGACTTCCGGCCAGCGCTGCACGGCTTCGATAAAACTCTGCACATGCGTATTGCCGCGTTTTTCCAGCACCACGCGCACATAAGCCTGCAAGCCCAGGCCGATTTTGGCCGGATCGAGCAGGGCAACATACTGACGGATGACACCGGACTCCTCCAGCTGCTTGAGACGTCTCAGGCAGGGCGAAGGTGACAGGGCGACTCTTTCCGCAAGCTCCACATTGGTCAACCTGCCGTTGAGCTGCAGCTCCGACAGGATGCGCAAGTCTGTCTTATCCAGCGTAAGACTTGGCATGTAAACTCCTCTGAATTAAATTTTTTGAAATTATATTTTTCGTTATTGTTTTTCTGGGGAATATTTGCAAGAAAATTGCCAGACATTTTCCCTAGAATAAATAGCCTAGCCCGGTCATTTTACACGGTGGCAGAAGATCACTGGATAATGTCGGCAAAGGATAGAGGAGAGTCCCGGCGAGATACCCATAATCGTGCCGCCGGGAAAAGGCAGCAGCGTTCACTGCTGTCATGACATGGTCCACCCACCTGCGACCGTCAACGCAGCCAGACACAAGCTCGCCTTTGCCGAGTGTGTCGGGCTGGCTGTCTGCGCCAGGCGATGAGGCCGACTCTTGCTGTCCTTGCCCCGTTTATCCGGCGTATCCGTTTTTCCTGTCATCGTGTCCTTGCCGGTTGTCCTTTGCCGCCACACATCAGCAGCCGAATGTTCCGGGTTGTGATCCAGCCCCCGCCGGCTGCAATCGAGGAGAAACGATGAAAATGGAAGCCATGCTGCAAAACCCCCTGGCCACCGACGGCTTCGAGTTTGTCGAGTACACCGCCCCCAGCGCAGAAGGCATTGCCGATCTGCGTCAGTTGTTCCTGTCGCTGGGTTTTGTGGAAGTCGCCCGCCACCGTAGCAAGAATGTCAGCCTGTATCGTCAGGGCGATATCAATTTCATCCTGAATGGCGAGCCTACCCAGCCTGCCAACGAGTTCGGCAAAGTACATGGTCCTTCCGCCTGTGCCATGGCATGGCGCGTGAAGGATGCCGCCAAGGCCTATGACTATGCGCTGGCCCATGGTGCCAAGCCCTATGTGCGCCCCATCGGCATGATGGAGCTGAATATTCCGGCAGTCGAAGGCATTGGCGGCTCGGCGCTGTACTTTGTCGACCGCTATGGCCCGTCCCACAATATCTACGATGTGGATTTCCTGCCGCTGGACTGCGTGGACCAGCAGCCGGCTGGCGTGGGCCTGTACGAGATCGACCACCTCACTCACAATGTTTTCCGCGGCAATATGGGCAAGTGGGCCGATTTCTACACCGGCATCGGCAACTTCCGTGAAATCCGCTACTTCGATATCGAAGGCAAGCTCACCGGCCTGGTGTCCAAGGCCATGACCAGCCCCTGCGGCAAGATCCGTATCCCGATCAACGAATCCTCCGACGACAAGAGCCAGATCGAGGAATTCCTGCGCGAATACCACGGCGAAGGCATCCAGCACATCGCCCTGACCACGCGCGACATCTACCAGACGGTGGAAACGCTGAAAGCCGCCGGCACCCGCTTCCTGGATACGCCGGACACCTATTACGACAAGGTGGACAGCCGTGTGGCCGGCCATGGCGAAGACCTGGCCCGCCTGCGCAAGAACAGCATCCTGATCGACGGCGCTCCGGTAGAGGGCGCTGGCATCCTGCTGCAAATCTTTACCGAAACGGTGATCGGCCCCATCTTCTTTGAAATCATCCAGCGCAAGGGCAATGAAGGTTTTGGCGAAGGCAACTTCCGCGCCTTGTTCGAATCCATCGAAGAAGACCAGATCCGCCGTGGCGTGCTGAAGGCAGACTAAGGCGGCGGGGTGAAATGGCAGACTGGCCGGAGCGCCGGTTTGTCAGCCCTGCATCGTGATTGTCCGGCCGCGGCCAGGCTGCCGCCGGACCAAGGAGTGGCCAATGCGCAAATGGATTAATTTCCCGCACCGGGAAGGGACGATTTCCCGCCAGGCCCATGCCGATCTGCCGGCAGAGGGTATTTACGAACGCGAAGTAGGGCGCAGCGGCTTTTTCGGCCCTGCCACCCATCTGCATCACAAGCACCCGCCCACCGGCTGGTCGGATTGGGAAGGGCCGCTCAAGCCGCGTGCCTTCGACCTGAACGAACTGCCCAAGGACGTGGCCGCGCCCTGGGCCGCGCCGCTGGTGTTGCACAACAGCCAGTGCCAGTTGCGCATCTGGACCTGTCAGCAGGCGATGACCCAGCTGTATCGCAATGGCGATGGCGACGACATCCTGTTCATCCATGCCGGTAGCGGCGAGCTGTTCTGCGATTATGGCCACCTGAGCTATCGCGATGGTGACTATATCCTGATTCCCCGTTCCACCAGCTGGCGCATCGAGCCGGCAGACAGCACCACCATGCTGTTGATCGAGGCCAGCAACGGGGCCTATCAGTTGCCGGACAAGGGCCTGGTGGGGCCGCACGCCATTTTCGACGAAGCCATGCTGGACGTGCCGGCCATCGACGATGCCTTCAAGGCACAACAGACCGAAGACGAATGGCAGGTGGTGATCAAGCGCCTGAATGCGCTGTCCACCGTGACCTATCCCTTCAATCCGCTTGATGCCATCGGCTGGCACGGCAATATTGCCGTAGCACGGATCAACTGGCGCGATATCCGCCCCTTGATGAGCCATCGCTATCATCTGCCGCCGTCGGCGCACAGCACCTTCGTGGCGGATGGCTTTGTGATCTGCACCTTTGTGCCGCGCCCCATCGAGTCCGACCCCGGTGCGCTGAAAGTGCCGTTCTATCACAACAATGACGACTACGATGAAGTCATCTTCTACCATGCCGGTGACTTCTTCAGTCGTGACAATATCAAGCCCGGCATGCTGACCTTCCACCCGGCCGGCTTTACCCACGGTCCGCATCCCAAGGCCTTTGCCAAGGCCATGAGCGAGCCGAAGAAATTCACCGACGAAGTGGCGGTGATGATTGATACGCGTAGTGCGCTGGAGCAGGGTCCGGGGCTGAGCGCAGTGGAATGGACCGGCTATGTCAACAGCTGGAAACCCAAGGCCTGATCACGATAACAGGGCGGCACGCCAGCGCAGTGTCGCCCGCAAGGAAAGCACACACATGAAACTTGCCACCTACCGTAATGCCAGCCGTGATGGCCAGTTGATGGTTGTCAGCCGTGACCTTAGCCGTGCCGTTGCAGTTGCCGATATCGCCAGCAGCCTGCAGGCCGCATTGGATCAATGGCAGACGACAGCCCCCAAGCTGGCCGAAGTCTACGCGGCGCTCAATGCCGGCGCACTGCCGGGGGAGGTCGCCTTTGACCAGGCCGCCTGCCACAGCCCGCTGCCACGTGCCTACCAGTGGGCCGATGGCAGTGCCTATCTCAATCACGTGGAGCTGGTGCGCAAGGCGCGCGGGGCCGAAGTCCCGGCCAGCTTTTATCAAGACCCGCTGATGTACCAGGGCGGCTCGGATGCCTTCCTGCCGCCGCATGCGCCGATTCCGCTGCGTGATCCGGCCTGGGGACTGGATTTCGAAGGCGAAGTGGCGGTCATTACCGATGACGTGCCGCTGGGCAGCGATACCGCCGCCTGCGCCGGCCATATCCGCCTGCTGATGCTGGTGAACGATGTCACCCTGCGCAATCTGATTCCGGCCGAACTGGCCAAGGGCTTCGGCTTCTTCCAGAGCAAACCGGCTACCGCGTTTTCGCCGGTTGCGGTCACCCCGGACGAGCTGGGCGCAGCCTGGCAGGACAGCAAGGTGCACCTGCCGCTGCGGGTGGAATACAACGGCGCAGTGTACGGGCAGCCGCAATGTGGCGTGGAAATGCAGTTCAGCTTTGCCCAACTGGTGACCCATGTGGCCAAAACCCGCGAGCTGGTGGCGGGCTCCATTGTCGGCTCCGGCACCATTTCCAACCACGACCGCAGCACGGGTTCCTGCTGCCTGGCCGAGCAGCGCATGATCGAGATTATCGAGCAAGGTGCACCGCAGACTCCCTTCATGCAGCCGGGTGATCATATCCGCATCGAGATGCTGGATGCTGCCGGTCAGTCCATCTTTGGCCGCATCGAACAGAAGGTTGAATGAGATGACTGAGCGCATCCTGTATGGCTATTACCGCTCCAGTGCCGCCTACCGGGTGCGCATTGCGCTGAACCTGAAAGGTCTGGACTACCGCCAGCAGCCGGTCAACCTGCTCAAGGGCGAGCAGCGTGATCCGGCCTATCTGGCGCTCAATCCGCAAGGCCTGGTACCGGCGCTGCTGGATGGCGGGCAGTTGCTGACCCAGTCACTGGCCATTTGCGAATATCTGGATGAGGCCTATCCGGATACGCCAGCCCTGTTGCCGGTAGATCATCACCAACGCGCGCGGGTGCGGGCGCTGGCCCTGAGCATCTGTGCCGACATCCATCCGCTGCATAACAGCCGGGTGCTCAAGTATCTGCAGGCCGAACTGGCGATGGACGAGCCGCAGCGGGAAGTGTGGATCCGCCACTGGATTGCCACCGGCTTTGCCGCGCTGGAGCAGCAATTGGCCAGCCAGCCGGCAACCTATGCCTGTGGTGAGGTACCGGGCTTGCTGGATGTCTGCCTGGTGCCACAGGTGTTTGCCGCGCGTCGTTTCGGGCTGGATCTTGCTCCGTATCCCAATATCGTACGGGTCGATGCCGCACTGGCTGCCTTGCCTGCCTTTGCCGCCGCCCATCCGGCGCAACAGGCGGACGCGATGGTGTGATGCTGATTCAGCCGGCCTTGCGCCGGCTTTTTTGTCGACAAGGCCAAGACGGGTAATTCAGCCCGTATTCCGGTTGTTTTTGAAAAATATCTTGACGCGACGCATCGGCTCTGATTTAATGCGTGGCTCTGATGACGCGAAAGCGTAGCAGTGATGGCCAGTTAGCTCAGTTGGTAGAGCAGCGGATTGAAAATCCGCGTGTCCGTGGTTCGATTCCGCGACTGGCCACCAATATCACCGCAGCTGTCAGACGGCCAGTTAGCTCAGTTGGTAGAGCAGCGGATTGAAAATCCGCGTGTCCGTGGTTCGATTCCGCGACTGGCCACCAGAATTCAAAAAGCCAAGCTCAATGCTTGGCTTTTTTCATTTGTTCCCTGCCGCAGAGCGCTGCCTGCGGCTTTCGGGTTTGAAACGTGCTCATTCCCGCATCCGGATGCTGGAAATTGTATTTGGAGCGGCCGTAGCGACACGGCGATAATGTGCACATGTCTATTGATCAAGCCCACCCCTCCCGACGGTCTGCCGGAGATGCCCGTTGATGGCATCCATGGAAGGGCTGTTCCTGTCTGCTCCCGGCCTGCTATGGCCGGTCCTGCTGCTGCTCTCTGTATTGTTCTGGGGTTTGTTCAGCCAGCCTGCGCGCAAGAGCGCGGCAACTGCCGGCCAGCTTGGTGTCGACTGTCGTACCCGGCTGGATCAGCTGCAGCATCTGGTCAAACAATGTCTGTTCCGTACCCAGAGCGAGGCCGTGTTATGGCAGGACATCTGCAGCAGCCTGCATGAGGAGTCCGCTGGCTTTGTGTTGGCCTGCTATGGCCGTGACGCCGGTTTCAGTCCCTTGCGCTTGTTGGCGGCCAGTCATCAACTGGGCTGGCTGCTGCCGGCTTCTTCGGATACGGCTTGGCTGGGGCAGGTGTGGGATCAGGGAGAATGCTGGCATGCCAGCCGGCTGACGCATGATTCCCCGGACTGGCAGCAGCAGGCCTGGCAGCAAGGCTTGCATGCCTGTGCGCTGCTGCCGGTCAGCTGTCACGGTGAGCGTCGTGCCTTGCTGTTGTTGTTGCATCCGGATCCGGCCATGGTCAGTGTCATGCTGCAAAGCGCTTGGCGAGAGCTGGCTGATGAGATCAGCCAGGGCTTGAAGGATCTGGAAGGGCGCAGCATCCAGCGTGTGCTGCTGGATAATTCACGCTCCGGCATGGTGTTGATGCGCAATCGCATGATTGAAAGCAGCAATGCCCGCCTGGCCGTCATGCTGGGTTACCCGTCCAGCACGCTCAACGGTAGCCACTGTCGTCTCATTTACGCGGATGAGCGGAGTTACCAGCAGGTGGGAGAAAGCTATGAGCACATTCGCCAGCAGGGGAGCGTGCAGTTGTCTGCCATTCCCTTGCGGCGTGCAGATGGTGCCATCGTGCTTTGCGACATGTCGGCCAGAGCCCTGAATGACACCAATCAGGCCTTGACGGTATGGACGCTGGAAGATGTGACCGAGCGCGAGCAGCAAGCCCAGCGTCTGCGTCGGCTGGTGCGTTTTCATGCCTTGTTGGCACGGGCGAATGAGTTGAGTGGTCTGGTCGAAGAGCAGTCCGTGTTTTATCAGTCGGTGTGTGACGCCGCCGTGGAGCAGGGCGGCATGCTGTTGGCCTGGGTGGGGTGTCCCGAGGTGAACAGCGGCCTGTTTCAGGTGCAGGCCGCTGCCGGGGCGACGTCTTATCTGGACGATGTACAGATTTCCAGCCGCAGTGATCAGCCGGGAGGCAATGGTCCCACCGGTTGTGCCTGGCGCGAAGCGCAGCCGGTGTTTGTGGCACGCTACCGCCAGCCGGATCTGCAGCATGTCTGGGCACGGCAGGGAGACATCTACCGCTTTGGTTCCTTCGCCGCTTTGCCGCTGCATGATCAGGGCCAGGTGGTCAGTGTGCTGACCGTGTATTGCCCGCAAGAGGAAGTGTTTGATGATGAAACCCGCGCCGTGCTGCTGGAATTGGTCAGCAGTATCGAACGCGGCTTGCAAAGCCTGTGGCAGCGCCAGCGCATTGCCAATCTGCAGGCCTTGTACCACGCCCTGATGGGCGAGGGCGATGTGGTCTTGCAGGCGCGCAGCAGCGAGGAAATGCTGCGGCGGACGTGCGACAGCCTGGTGGATGGCACGCAGTTTCATGCCGCCTGGGTGGGGCGGCCAGACGGGAATGGTTGCTTGACAACCCTGGTGGCTGCCGGCTGCGGCGTGTCCGACGTGTACGGACACTATTTGTCCCTGGCGCAGGATGTACGCCAGCAAGGCCCCTTGTCGGTACAGGCCTGGCAATCGGCCAGTACCTGCTATCTGAATCATGTCCAGCAGCAAGCCCCCGCCGGCATGCTGGATTTCTACCGCGAACATGGCTGGCAGTCGGTGCTGGCGACACCGGTACGGCGCGATGGCCAGCCTTGGGCGGTGTTGTTGTTTGCTTCGCCACAGCCAGAAGCTTTTGATACGCAAAGCGTGGAGCTGTGTCAGACCATTGCCGGTCTGCTGGGCCATGGGCTGGATGAAATGGATCTCAAGCAGCGTCTGGCGCGTTTGCAGGAAGAGGACGCCTATCGTGCCCGGCACGATGTGCTGACTGATCTGCCCAATCGCTATGCGGTGGAACAGCATCTGGTCTGCAGCATCGCGCATACGGCAAGGCAGGGACGCTGGCTGGCCCTGGCCATGATTGATCTGGATGATTTCAAGCAGGTGAATGATTGTCATGGCCATGCTGCCGGCGACCAGCTGTTGCAGGAGTTCAGCCGCCGCATGCAATCCCTGCTGCGCCACTGCGACATGCTGGCTCGACAAGGCGGGGATGAGTTCATCCTGGTGATTGAGGATCTGGATGCCAATAACAGCCATGTTCAACTGGGCGAGCTGCTAAACCGTCTGCATCGTGCCGTGGAGCAGCCTTTTGCCATTGCCGGTGCAAACGGGCTGCGGGTGGGCATGAGTGTGGGGGTGGCGCTGTGTCCACAGCATGGTGGCGATGTCAGCAGCCTGATGCGTGCCGCCGATACTGCCATGTATGTGGCCAAGCAGCACAAGCATGGCCAGCTACGCTGGTGGCAGCTGGCGGGCGAAGCCGTAACGGTGTAGTCAGGCTGTTACGTTTTAGCGAGGGTATACTGCTGCTGTTTACCTGTCGTGGAGAGTTGCCGTGTACCGTCTCATCGCCTCCGATCTGGATGGCACCCTGCTGGATGAACATCATGCCGTCAATGCGCTGACCGCACAAACCCTGCAGCAGCTGGAAGCGCAAGGCCTGCGCTTTGCGCTGGCCACCGGCCGCCATTATCTGGATGTCAAAGGCATTCGCGATGCGCTGGGCATCTCGGCTTATCTGATTACTTCCAATGGGGCGCGGGTACATGACCCGTACGACCGGCTGATTCATGACAGCAATCTCGACCCCGCCATCGTGCGCCGTATTGCCCAGCCGGAATTTGCCGCCGGCACGGTGCTGAATTTCTATCTGGACCATGTCTGGCTGATCGACCAGCCCTATCAGTATCTGCTCGACCTGCATGCCGATTCCGGTCTGCATTACCAGATATCCCCGCTGCATCAGCATGACGGCGCCGGAGTGGCCAAGGTGCTGTATATCGCCGACCACGCCCACTTGCTGACGGTGGAAGCCAAGCTGCACCAGGCATTGGGCGAGAGCGCCTACATCACCTTCTCGGCGGACAACTGCCTGGAAGTGATGGCACCCGGTGTGTCCAAGGGGCATGCGCTGCAACTGGTGCTGGACGAGCTGGCCATCGACAAGGCCGATTGCCTGGCGTTTGGCGATGGCCAGAACGATATCGAACTGCTGCAGACCGTGGGTCACCCCCGGGTGATGGCCAATGCCCATCCGCGGCTGGCATCGCAGCTGCCGCAGGCGCAGACCGTGGCCAGCAATGTCGAATCTGGTGTGGCGCAGCATCTGCGCCAGTTGTTTGCCTTGTAGCCGCCGGGCGTTGTTCCGCACGCAATGAAAAATGGCTGCCATCGGCAGCCATTTCGATTGTTGATGCGTGGCATCTCGCTTTCTTTCCAGAAAGCGAGGCTCCCTTTCAAGGAAAGGGCGGGGGGATTGGGAATCGATGGGAAGGCTGCGGAATCAAGCAGTGAATCGAAAGGCCCGGCTTTGCCGGGTCCCATACCATCGCACCAAATGACTGTGGCAGCAGCCTGAGGCTGCCACTGGCAGCCCTTTTAAATTGCGAACAAACTGGCTGAATCAGCCTTGCAGCGCTTGTGCCAGCGTGGCGGCCTGGTCGCCCACCACCAGATGCCAGGTGCCCGGCTGGGTTTCCACGCAGGTCACCACGCCAGCCTGTTGTGCGGCGGCCTGATCAAAGCTGGCGCTCTGTTTCAGTACCACGCGCAAACGGGTGTGGGCGATGGCTTCCACCTGTGCCACATTGCCACGGCCACCCAGTGCGGCCAGTACAGCGGCGGCGGTGGCGGCAAGTTGCGGATCAAGCGGTGCGCTGGCGCTGCTGGCAACTGCAGCCACGGCCGGTGCGGCGGCGCTGACTGCTGCGGCGGGCAGTTCGGCATCGTCACCGGCAGTTTTCAGATAGATCTCCATATCGGTTTTCAGGTTTTCCGACAGTGGGCCAAAGATGGCCTGAATGCCGCTACCGACCTGTACCACACCAGAAGCCCCCATGGCCTTGAGCTTGGCCTGATCCACCTGGGCCGGGTTTTTCACCGCAATGCGCAGGCGGGTGATGCAGGCGTCCAGATTGCTGATATTGCTGCGACCGCCAAAGGCCAGTACCAGGGCGCGGGCGCGCTGGTCTTCGCTGACTGCATCTTGTGCAGCACCGTCTTCGTCCTCACGACCCGGGGTGTTCAGGTTGAACTTGAGAATGACGAAACGGAATACGCTGTAGTAGATGGCGGCGTAGATCGGGCCCAGGATGAAGACATACCAGGCATTGTGCGATTTGTTGCCGATCAGGTTGAACATCAAAAAGTCGATGCCACCTTGCGAGAAGGTG
>JAFANL010000233.1 GCA_019232735.1 Aquitalea sp.
CTGACTTTCCTGTCTGGCGTGTTTTATTCCATCAACAGTCTGCCACCATTCTGGTACGCCGTTTCGCACGTGAACCCGGTATTTTTCATGATCGACGGTTTCCGCTACGGCTTTTTCGGCCAGGCCGACGTCAGCCCCTGGCTGTCGCTGAGCGTGGTTGGTGGCAGTTTTATCTTGCTTTCCGCACTGGCTTTGTGGCTGATCAAGTCTGGCTACAAGCTGCGCCATTAGCATGCGTTTTCAGGATGCACACATGATTTCTGCCGAACAGGTTAAACAATACATCGCCGCCGGTCTCAACTGCTCCCATCTGGAAGTAGAGGGTGACGGCCATCATTTTTACGCCACCGTGGTTTCGCCGGACTTCGCCGGCAAGCGCCTGATCGACCGTCACCGCATGGTGAAGGAAGTGATTGCCGCCCGTCTGGCCAGCAACGAAATTCACGCCCTTTCCATCGTCAAGGCAGCGACGCCGGACGAATGGGAAAAACTGCAAGGCTGATTCCATACATGGATAAATTGAAAATCTGCGGCAATGGTCCGCTGAATGGCGAAATCCGCGTGTCCGGTGCCAAGAATGCGGCGCTGCCGATTCTGTGTACCAGCCTGCTGACCGCCGACACCATGCGTTTCACCAATGTGCCGATGCTGCGCGACATCTCCACCACCCAGAAGCTGCTGCAAGGCATGGGCGTGCGAGTGATGACCGACAATGTGCACGAAATGGAAATCACCGCCGATCATCTGGACAGCCTGGTGGCCCCGTATGACCTGGTCAAGACCATGCGCGCCTCCATTCTGGTGCTGGGTCCTACCCTGGCCCGCTTTGGCGAAGCCACGGTATCCCTGCCGGGTGGCTGTGCCATCGGCAGCCGTCCGGTAGACCAGCACATCAAGGGCCTGGTGGCCATGGGTGCTGAAGTGGTGATCGAGCATGGCTATGTCAAGGCCAAGGCAAAGCGTCTGCGCGGTGCCCATATCGTGATGGATGTGGTGACCGTGGGGGGGACCGAAAACCTGCTGATGGCTGCCGCGCTGGCCGAAGGTACCACCATTCTGGAAAATGCCGCCCGTGAACCGGAAGTGACCGATCTGGCCAATTGCCTGGTGGCCATGGGAGCCCGTATCAGTGGCATCGGTACCAACCGTCTGGTCATCGAAGGCGTGGAACAGCTGCACGGCTGCGAATACGCCATCATGCCGGACCGTATCGAAGCCGGTACCTTCCTGGTGGCCGCGGCAATGACCCAGGGTCATCTGATCCTGCGCAATGCCGCACCGCGCAGCATGGAAGCCGTGCTGGACAAGCTGGTGGAGGCTGGAGCTGTGGTAGAAGCCGGTGATGACTGGATCTCGCTGGACATGAAGCGCCGTCCCAAGGCCATCAACTTCCGCACGCTGCCTTATCCGGCGTTTCCGACCGACATGCAGGCTCAGCTGATGACGCTCAACTGCATCGCCGAGGGCGCAGGCATGGTTACCGAGACCATCTTCGAAAACCGTTTCATGCATGTACCGGAGTTGAATCGCATGGGCGCACGCATCGAGGTGGAAGGTAATACCGCCGTGGTGCACGGGGTGGAGAAGCTGTCTGGTGCCACCGTGATGGCAACCGATCTGCGTGCTTCCGCCAGCCTGGTACTGGCCGGTCTGGTGGCGCAGGGTGAAACCATTGTGGACCGCATCTACCATCTGGATCGCGGTTACGAGTACATCGAGAAGAAGCTGGGTGCCGTCGGCGCCAAGATCGAACGGATCAGCTAAACCAAGGCTGGCATGGGCGCAGCCCCCTGATGGGGTGTTGCTGTCGACAAAAATGGCATCACCCGCCCACGCGGTGTGATGCCATTTTTTTGTCCACCGGCAGGGTGTCAGGCCATCTGGCAGTCTTCTTGATGAACCGCCCCGCTGTTTGCTGCCGGGTATTCATCACGGTAAGACGTGATGGCTTGTTCCAGTCGCTGCGGGGTCAGGTACTGGCCGTTGGAAACGGCATGACGCAGATAGTGGGTCAGGTATTCCAGCGCTTGTTGTGACATCTGCTGCTCTTGCATGATCATCTCCCGATAAATAATTAAGAAAATTCTAATATTTAACGGGATGGGCGATTTGTGCCAGATCAAGCAGGCAGGGCGTGGCAAAGAAAAAGGCAGCCCTTGGCTGCCTTGTGTCACCAACCGCTGCCGCTTACTGCGCGGCGGATGCCTCTGCATGTGCCGCAGCGGAGGCCTCGGCATGGCTGGCTTCCGGGGCTGCGGGAGCGGCTTCGCTAGCCGGGGCTGATGCCGTTGCCGGGCTGCTGACCAGGTCGTCGATATTCATCTCGTCGGTCTGGGTCGGGTTGGGCAGCCCCAGCTGTCTGGCGCGCATCTGCATGAAACCATCGCGGATATAGCTGTACGGGTCCAGGGCGGCGGCGTACAGGCTGTCATCCAGATCCAGATAGCGGGCGCGGGTATTCACGCCGTAAACGCCGTAAAAGGCAATGGCCTCGTTGGTGTTGTGATACACCAGTCGTTCTGGGCCATTGATGCCAAGCGATACGCCAAGGCCCAGACCATCGCGGACCGTGCTGGGGCCAAAGAACGGCAGCACCAGGTAGTTGCTGCTCTTCCAGCCCCAGTGGGCAAAGGTATCGCCCAGCGAGGTCTTGTTGTTCTTCAACCCGGCCGGCGTGGCAATGTCGATCAGGCCAAACAGGCCGAAGGTGCTGTTCAGCGCCACGCGCATGATGTCGTTGAGGGCTTTTTCCGGCTCGGCCTGCAGCAGATTGTTGGCTGCGCTGTACACATCCTTGAAGTTGTCAAAGAAGTTGCCTACTGCGGTCCGCAGTGGTGCCGGAGTGATGGCATGGTAGCCCTGGGCTGCCGGTTTGACCACCCAGCGATCCGCGGTGTCATTGAACGAGAACATCGAGCGGTTGAAGGACTCGTACGGGTCCTGCGGCGAGCTGGGGTGGGTGCTGGCGCAGCCTGCCAGCAGCAGACTGCCAGCAATCAGGCTGGCGCGCAGCATGCTTCGCTTGCCGGTCATGGTTTATTCTCCTTGCGGGCTGCTGAACAGCTCGCGCAGTGCATACAGCTCTACAAGTTCGGACAGACGTGCCGGCCAGTTCTGCAGCAGCAGGGCATGGTCGCTCTGTTCGGCAGCACGGCGGCAGGCCAGCAGCAGGGCGATGGCGGAGGAGTCCGCGCTGTTGATGCCGGACAGATCCAGCTGCAGCGGTGCACGCATGATGCGTGCCATCAGCGTGGCCAGCAGGCTGCCGCTGCTGCTCATGTCCAGCGTGCCGGACAGGCGGCCCTGTCCGTTGGCGGTTTCCTCGAACATGGTGGCCGTCCTTATTTGGCAGCCGGCAAGGCTGCGTTCTTGTCCTGCAGCATCTTGATCAGGCCATCCACGCCATTCTTGTTGATTTCCTGATTGAACTGATTGCGATAGACGGTCACCAGGCTGGCACCTTCCACGCTGACATTGAAGACTTTCCAGCCTTGCGGGGTCTTGTACAGGGTGTAATCGACGGCAACCGGTCCCTTGTCGTTGCCCGGCAGGCTTACGGCGGACTTGACGGTGGCTTCACGACCGCTGTTGCCGATGACGGCATTGGGCTGGATGTCGATCTGCGCGCTCTTGATGCGGGTCATGGTGGTGGAGTAGGTGCGTACCAGCAGGGTCTGGAACTGCTGGGACAGCGCGCTCTGCTGCGCCGGACTGGCCTGGCGCCAGCCCAGACCGACAGCCAGCGCGGTCATGCGCTGGAAGTCGAACTGCGGAATGGCCAGGTTTTCCACCTGCAGGCGGATCTGTTTGGTGTTCTTGCCATTTTCCTGTTTCAGAACGTCCATGATCTGGCGCGAGGTTTCGCGAACCTGATCAACAGGGTTGTCGATGGCAGCCATGCTATGGGCGCTCAGACCCAGCAGAACAAGAAAGCAAGCAATCAGTTTTTTCATGATGTGTGTCGATCTTTATAGGTTGTGTATGTCGCGGCTTACTGGGCAGCCGAGGCGGATGCCTTGCTATTGTTGCCGCCAGAGAAGCTGGTCATGAACTTGCCGATCAGCTGTTCCAGTACCAGGGCGGAGGAGGTCAGCGTGATGTGTTCCCCGGCTTTCAGCTCGTCCGGATCCCCACCTTGCAAGAGCCCGATGTACTGCTCGCCCAGCAGACCTGCAGTCAGGATTTCGGCACTGGCATCACGGCTGAAGGTGTACTGTTTGTCCAGCATCAGGGTGACGCGGGCACGGTAGGTCTTGGTATCCAGCTGGATGGCGGCTACGCGGCCCACCACCACACCGGCTTCCTTGATCGGAGCCTTCACTTTCAGGCCGCCGATATTGTCGAAGTCGGCGTACAGGGTGTAGGTCTGGTCGGCACTTTGCGGGGTGAGATTGGCGGCTTTCAGCGACAGGAACACCACGGCGGCAATGCCGATTGCCACAAACAGGCCTACCCACAAATCAATAGTAGAGCGTTTCATTACCCATTTCCTAGAACATGAAGGCAGTGAGGACGAAGTCCACCGCCAGGATTACCAGAGCCGATGTCACCACGGTGCGGGTGGTGGCGGCAGATACGCCAGCCGCGGTGGGCGTGGCATCGTAGCCTTCAAAAACGGCGATCAATGTGACGGCGATACCGAAACACAGACTCTTGATCAGGCCGTTGATCACGTCGTAATGCAGGTCGACGTTGTTCTGCATCTGCGACCAGAACGTGCCGGAATCCAGACCGATCATCACCACGCCGATCAGGTAGCCGCCGAAGATGCCCATCACATTGAACATGGCTGCCAGAATGGGCATGGAGATGACGCCGGCCCAGAAGCGCGGTGCCACCACGCGTGCAATCGGATTGACCGCCATCACGCTCATGGCGTCCAGCTGCTCGGTGGCCTTCATCAGGCCGATTTCCGCCGTCATGGCGCTACCGGCACGGCTGGAGAACAGCAGGGCGGCCAGTACCGGGCCGAGTTCACGCAGCAGCGACAGGGCCACCAGTGCGCCCAGTGCATCGGCGGAACCGAAGCGCGACAGGGTGTTGTAACCCTGCAAGCCCAGCACCATGCCGACGAACAGGCCGGACACCACCACGATGATGACCGACATCACCCCGGCGAAATAGATTTCGCGGATGGTGAGGTTGAAACGCAGCAGGCTCTGGCCGGAATAGCGCAAAATGGCCAGCAGGAAGCGCGAGATGAAACCCAGCCGCCAGATGGCGTTGATGGTGGTATGGCCCAGGCGGCGCAGCGGCGACAACAGCAGCTCAGTCATGCTGGCTTCCTTTCAGGCCCAGATCCTGCTGCAGCGAGCTGCCAGCGGGATAGGCAAAATGGACCGGACCATCGGCTTCGCCCCACATGAACTGGTGTACCCAGGGCGAGGGGGAGGCACGGATTTCTTCCGGCGTGCCGTCGGCAACGATTTCACCATTGGAGACGAAATACACGTAGTCGACGATATCCAGCGATTTGTGCACATCGTGGGTCACCATGATGGCGGTGGTACCCAGTGCATCGTTCAGTTTCTTGATCAGGTGGGCAATCACGCCCAGCGAGATCGGGTCCAGGCCAGTAAACGGTTCGTCATACAGCATCAGCTGCGGATCAAGGGCGATGGCACGGGCCAGCGCCACCCGGCGTGCCATGCCGCCGGACAGTTCGGCCGGCATCAGGCGCTGGGTGCCGCGCAGGCCGACAGCAGACAGCTTCATGATCACCAGATCATGAATCATGCTGTCCGGCAGGCGGGTATGCTCGCGGATGGGGAAGGCAACATTGTCCTCGACCGACAAGTCGGTAAACAGGGCGCCAAACTGGAACAGCATGCCCATGCGGCGACGGTGCTCGAACAGTTCGGCATGGCTCATGCTGGCAAGATCACGGCCATCCACCAGGACCTGACCGGCACTGGGGCGGATCTGGCCCGAGATCAGGCGCAACATGGTGGTCTTGCCGCTGCCGCTGCCGCCCATGATGGCGACCAGCTTGCCACGCGGAATGGCCAGGCTGATGTTGTTCAGGATGGGGCGTTCACCATAGGCAAAGCTGACATTCCTGAATTCGATGAAATGGTCTGCAGACACGGATTTTCCGGATAAACACGCAAATGGGGCCCTGACCTGCTAGGGGGCCAAGACAGCTGGATTTTATAGAGTTGTCAGAGTCTCGCCAAATCCATAAGGTTTCAGCGTGTAACGATGTTGCATTGCAAAGCAGAAAAACGGCCTGCTGATTGACTGACAGATATTCACATGAGTTTGAATGTGTCCTGATAAATCAACCGGACTATTATTCCACTGACATGGCTGTTGCGGCAAGCTGGCAGGTTTTGCCGGTGGCCATGTGGCAAGAAAGCACAAACCCGGCCGGGCCGGGTTTGCATGGGCAGAGGCTGGCTGCTGGCGCAGCCTCGGCGTGGCTCAGACGCCGCGCAGCAGGTCGTTGATGCTGGTCTTGCTACGGGTTTGCGCGTCCACCTTCTTGACGATGACGGCGCAGTACAGGCTGTGGCTGCCATCCTTGGACGGCAGGTTGCCCGATACCACGACCGAACCCGGCGGGATGCGGCCGTAGCTGACTTCGCCGGTTTCACGGTCGTAGATCTTGGTGGACTGGCCGATATACACGCCCATGGAGATTACCGAGCCTTCGCCCACGATCACGCCTTCCACCACTTCGGAGCGTGCGCCGATGAAGCAGTTGTCTTCGATGATGGTCGGGCCTGCCTGCAGCGGTTCCAGCACGCCGCCGATGCCCACGCCACCGGACAGGTGCACGTTCTTGCCGATCTGGGCGCAGGAGCCGACGGTCGCCCAGGTATCCACCATGGTGCCTTCGTCAACATAGGCGCCAATGTTCACGTAGGACGGCATCAGCACGGTGTTCTTGGCAATGAAGCTGCCCTTGCGTGCCACGGCACCCGGTACCACGCGGAAACCGGCTTCCTTGAAGTGGGTTTCGCTCCAGTCGTGGAACTTGGTATCGACCTTGTCGAAGTAGCGGCTGACGCCATCATCCTGCACCACGTTGTCGCGGATGCGGAAAGACAGCAGCACGGCTTTTTTCACCCATTGGTTGACGACCCAGTCGCCATCCACTTTTTCCGCCACGCGCAGGCGGCCGTTGTCCAGTTCGTCGATGACCTGGCCGATGGCGGCTTTCAGTTCTGCCGAAACCGTGGCGGGAGTAATGTCGGCGCGTTTTTCGAACGCCTCTTCGATCAGGGCTTGAATCGGATGCATGTGATGAAGTCCTTTGGCAAGGTGTATGGAAACAGTCATGGTCTGGTGGATGCGTTAGTTGTTGTAGTTTTTGACGAAATGCACGATACGCTCGGCGGCTGCCTGACATTCTGCCAGTGTCGCGACCAGAGCGATACGGATATAGCCACTACCCGGGTTGGCACCATGGGCGGTACGCGCCAGGAAGGAGCCGGGCAGCACGGTAATGTGCTCCTGTTCGAACAGGGAGCGGGCAAAGGCGGCATCATCCCCGCCGGGTACTTTGGCCCACAGGTAGAAGCTGGCATCCGGCAGGCCGACCTCCAGCACCTCGGCCAGCATGGGGGTGACGGCCTGGAACTTGGCGATGTAGGCCGCGCGGTTTTCCTCGACGTGGGCTTCGTCGTTCCAGGCGGCCACGCTGGCGGCCTGGATGGTGGGGCTCATGGCGCCGCCCTGATAGGTGCGATACAGCATGAACTTGGCCAGCAGGGCTGCGTCGCCGGCAACAAAGCCGGAACGCATGCCCGGTGCATTGGAGCGTTTGGACAGGCTGGTAAACATCACCAGGCGGTCAAGGCTGCGGCCCAGTTTGCTGGCGGCTTCCAGTCCGCCCAGCGGCGGCTGGCCGAAATGAATTTCCGAATAGCATTCGTCGCTGGCAATGACAAAGCCGTAGCGGTCCGACAGGTCAAACAGGTTTTTCCAGTCGTCCAGCGACATCACCGCGCCGGTAGGGTTGCCCGGGCTGCAGACAAAAACCAGCTGGGTACGTGCCCACACGCTTTGCGGCACGCTGGCCCAGTCGGGCTGGAAGCGCGTGCTGGCGGCACAGTTGACGTAGTAGGGTTCGGCCCCGGCCAGCAGTGCCGCGCCTTCGTAAATCTGGTAAAACGGATTCGGTGAAATCACCACCGGCTTTTCTGTCCGTTGACTATCGACCACGGTCTGCACAAAGGCAAACAAGGCCTCACGGCTGCCATTGACCGGCAGGATCTCGGTTTCAGCATTCAAACCCAGTCCGTAGCGGCGTTGCATCCAGTTGGCGCAGGCCTGGCGCAGTTCCACGCTGCCCAGTGTGGCGGGGTATACCGACAGCCCACCCAGGGAGTCGACCAATGCCTGTTTGATGACCTCCGGCGTCGGATGCTTGGGTTCACCGATCGACAGATTGATATGCGACTTGTCGGCGGGAATGGCGCCGGCCAGCAACTGGCGCAAGCGCTGGAAAGGATAGGGTTGCAGGCTGTCCAGGTGGGGGTTCACGCTTGGTTCTCTCTTTGCTGTGGGGCAGGTCGGCCATGCCGTCTGCCTCTGAATCTTGTTTGGCGGGCTGTATTGCAGCGCCGCAGAATCGCCCATCTTAAGAAATCGTGATGCCTCTTGTAAAACAAAAGCTTCTCGCCATCGTCGCCATTGTCACCACCGCCCTGGTATGGGGACTGATGTGGTACCCGTTTCGGGCCTTGAGCGAACGGGGTATCAGTACGGCGCAAACCTCGTTGCTGGTGTATCTGCTGGCTGCGTTGTCGGGGTTTTTCCTGTTCTTTGATGTCTATCGTCGCCAGCTGCGCTGGCATCCGGTGTTGCCTGTGTTGGCGCTGCTGTTTGGCTGGTGCAATTTCAGCTACACCTGGGCGGTATCCGAGGGAATGGTGATGCGGGTGCTGCTGTTGTTCTACCTGTCGCCCTTGTGGAGCGCCCTGTTTTCCCGCCTGTTGCTGCAAGAGCGGCTGACGCGCAGCGGCTGGCTGGTGGTGGGCTTGTCGCTGGCGGGCTGCATGACCATCCTGTATCGTCCCGGCCTGCTGGATGGGGCCGTGTGGCTCAGCCAGCGTTATGAATGGCTGGCCTTGTCCGGCGGCATCAGCTTTGCCCTGGGCAATGTGCTGAGCAAACGTGCGCGCAATCTGCCGGTGCCGGTCAAGTCTGCCACGATCTGGGTGGGGGTGGCACTGATGGGCTTTGTGGCGCTGGCCAGCCGCCAGCAACTGGGCAGCGTGCTGTCACTCTCGCTGGAGGATGGCCTGTTGTTGCTTTTGCTGGGTGCCACCTTGCTGGCCACCAGCATCATTTCCCAACATGGTGTCAGCCTGCTGCCCGCCAATCAGACCATGACGCTGATGTTGCTGGAGCTGGTGTTTGCCGCCATGTCGGCCTATCTGCTGGCGGGCGAGGTTATGAGTGTGCAGGAGTGGCTGGGGGCGGCACTGATCGGCAGTGCCAGCCTGTTGTCCGGCAAAATGACGCAGCCGCTGGCTGTCAGGGAGAAAACATGAATATCCGGCGTATGCACGTGGATGACTTTCCGGCCTTCTGGCCGACATTTCAGACCATCATTCAAGCGCAGGAAAGCTATGCCTATGCACCGGATCTGAGCCTGGAACAGGCGGCTGCATTATGGTGCGCGCAGCCACAGGAATGCTGGCTGGCCGAAGAGGACGGCGTGCTGCTGGGGAGCTATTTCATCAAGCCGAATGCCAGTGGCCCGGGGGGGCATGTCTGCAATTGCGGCTATATGGTGAGCCCGCTGGCGCGGGGCCGGGGCGTGGCGGCGGCCTTGTGTGCGCACTCGCAGCAGCGCGGCCACACGCTGGGCTATCTGGCCATGCAATTCAATGCCGTGGTGGCCAGCAATACTGTCGCCGTGGCGTTGTGGAAAAAGCTGGGCTTTGTCGAAGTGGGACGGGTGCCGGGAGCCTACCGGCATCGCACGCTGGGACTGGTGGATTGCCTGATCATGCACAAATGGCTGACAGACCCGGTGGCCAGCCAGCCACCAAGCGCCACGGCACCATTGATTGCCCGCAAGAATATCGAGGCGGTGGTGTCACGCAAGCGCAAGAAGAGTTGATGGTTTAGTAATGCGGCGGTATTTCGTCGCGCAGCGAGCCGCCGCTGTTGCCACTATCGGGCTGGGCGGCCTTGAATTGCTGGTACACCAGGCGTAGCTGCTGCTGCAGCAGGTCGATCTGCTGCTGCTGACGGGCCACGGTGGCATTCAGGCTGTCGAGCAGGTCATCCTGGAAGGCGATTTTCACTTCCAGTTCATTCAGGCGGTCTTCGGTATGCATGGCGGCATTCTACCTCAGCTGGCTGGTGTGCTGGTCGGCATGCGCAGCATTGTGTAATTGCGTGGAATATAAAATCCAGTTTTTATTATTTTCTGGAATTTGCAGGGCCGGTTAGAGTGTGTCCATCACCCAGCCGCACGGCGGCGTTCGAGGAGGATGAACATGGAAGCCTTGCTGATCGGCGGCGACAGCCTGGGCCAGATCCCAGAGGTGCTGGCCTTGTACGATATCCGCATTGCCCGCCATATTACCGGCCGCAATACCTTGCACCAACGCAAACTGCCCCTGCCCAAGAATACCGAGATGCTGATCCTGCTGACCGACTTTCTGGGCCACAATGCCATGCGCCATTATCGCGATACGGCAGCGGCACATGGCATTCCGGTGTTGGCCTGTCGTCGTTCCGCCACGGCGGTGGCTGAGCGGTTGCGGCACGATGGCTGGCAACCGCAGGCCTGACGTGAATCAGTTGCGGGCGGGCTGAATGCTGAAGGTTTCGATCTGTTCCAGCGTGATGAAGTCGTGGGACAGATCGACCACATTGATCAGGTGGTGCTTGTTCAGCGCCGAGACCAGAAAGCTCCATTCCGTGGTTTCCTTGCCCACATTCAAGGCAATGCTTTCCTCATGCACGATCACCCCCAGTGCCCGCAAATCCAGGCATAACTGCTCTACTGTCCAGCGGTGGTCTTGTTTCACCGTCATGGTGACAAACAGACCAAAGCGCCTGGGCAGCATGTTTTCCATCCAGTTCAGTGCCCGCATGCACAGAATGCACAAGACCGTGACGGCGATGGCTGACAGGTAAAAGCCCACGCCCACCAGGATGCCGATCACCGAGGACATCCATACCGAAGCGGCGGAAGTCAGCCCGCTGATGGACATGCCCTCCTTCATGATCATGCCGGCACCCAGAAAGCCCACCCCGGTCAACACCCCTTGTGCCACCCGTGTCATGTCGCCGTGCATGATGTCGGGATGACCACCGCCATACCAGAAGCCGGAATAGCCGATCATGCTGATGACACCGGCCGAGGCCATCGAGACCAGGCCATAGGTACGCATGCCGGCAGCGCGGCCATTTGACCAGCGCTCATACCCCACCAGACAGCCCAGCAGCAGTCCACCCAGCAGATTGCAAGTAATCAGCAGGTTGACTTCCCACTTCTGCGCCGACCAGTACTGGTCCAGCAATTGGGCGAAGGTAATGCTCATGGTGTGCTTTCTGCTAGCTTCGGGTTGTGTCCATGCCTCAGGCTAGGCGGGTAGGGCCAGCCTGGCAAGCCGTTTTGCCACAGGAATAGTCTAGAGGCTGTCATCCGGGCGCAGGGCCTTGATGATGTACAGGTCGAAGCGGGTGGATTTGCCATCCAGTACCGCCGAGGGCTTGACGCCTTCGATGGCGGCACCCAGCCGGGGCCGCTTCACCACCACGCGCACCTTGGCCGCGGCAATGGCGGCTTCCAGCAGGCGGGCGCTGTCCATATCGTCCCCGATCACATGCTGGAAAGCCTGCATGTCTTTCTTGGCGGCGGCGCTTTTCTTGTCGGTATCCGGGAACATCGGATCGACAAACACCACCTCCGGGCGTGCCGTGGCGACAAGCTGGCTTAGCCAGTCGGCAGAATTGGCATGTACCAGTTGCATGCGTGCGGCAATGTCGGCGGTATCGGCGTGGCGTGCTGCCCGCTCCAGCGCATCGCATAGCAAGGCCGCCGCCACCGGGGAGCGCTCCACCATGGTGACACGGCAGCCCAGGCTGGCCAGCACGAAGCTGTCACGCCCCAGGCCGGCGGTGGCATCGACAATGTCCGGCAGCGCCTTGGCTCCCTTCAGCCCCACGGCCTTGGCCACCGGCTGGCCACGCCCACCCCCCTGTTCGCGGCGGTGACGGGCCGCACCTTCGACAAATTCGGCATACACCGCCCCGTGCTTGCCGGTGGTGACCAGCTCCAGCCGCTGCGGCCCCAGTTCCAGCCAGTAGCCTTCGACCGGGCGCCGATTCAGCAGCGGCAGGGCAAAGCGGCTGGCAAGCTGCCTGGCGTAGTCGAGGCGTGCGTTTTCCGCGCAGAACAAAGGGGTGACGGGCATGATGGTTCCTTGAGTGACAGCCGGCACGATACGGGATGCGCCCCATGGCGGCAAGCTGATGCCTGTCCCAGTCGCCATTGCCGACGCTGGCCTGTGACGGCATAACTGCCGGATGCTGAAGCTTGCCCTGTTTGTTTGCGGCGTGGTGCTGTGTGCATTTTTACCGCAGCTACCCTCGCTATGGAATGTGTCTGGCCTGTGCCTGTTGAGTGCGCTGCTCAGTCGGCTGGGAGGGCGACGGCTTGCCTGGCTGTCCGGGCTGGCCTGCGCATTTTTGCTGGGGCTGGGCTATGCCGATGCCCGGGCGCAGTGGCGGCGGGCGCAGGAATTGCCCAGGGCCGCGTGGCAGCAAACACTTGAGTTCAGAGGGGTGGTACGGGGCTTGCCTGCACCAGGTGAGTATGGTGTGCGCTTGCAGTTCGAGGTGGAGCAGGTGCTCAGCCCGGGAGCGAGCCTGCCCTCGGTGGTGCAATTGTTTGTCTTTGCCCGCAAGGGCGATACGGCCCCCGGGCTGTCGTGGCATGCCGGTCAGCGCTGGCAGTTGGCGGCCCGTTTTCGCCCCCGGCAATCGACAGCCAACCCCTTTGGCTTCGATGCCGAGCAATGGCTGTGGTCTGAAGGGGTATTGGCCAGTGGCACGGTACAGCCAGGAGCGCATTTGCTGAACGCAGCACAGGATGGCCAGGCCCGGGTGGACCGTCTGCGAGAGCGGCTGGTGTTGCGCATCGAATCCGTGCTGGGGCAGCAGCGGGCAGCGGGGCTGGTGGCCGGGCTGACGGTGGGTGCACAGCAGCGGATTGCGCGTGCGGAGTGGCAAAACCTGGCGCGTACCGGCCTGACGCATGTCGTATCGATTTCCGGCCTGCACATCACCATGGTTGCCGGCATGGTGGCAGGTCTGGTGGCGTGGCTGCTACGGCGCTGGCCTGGTGGGCGGATCGCGCCACGCCTGCTGATCGTGGGCAGCGGGGTTCTGGCGGCAGCAGTGTATGCGGTACTGGCCGGCTTTTCGGTACCGACCCAGCGTACCTTGTACATGTTGTGTTGCATGGCGTTGATGCTGTGCTGGCAGCGTGCGTGGTCCGGCCTGCATATATGGTGGATGGCACTGACGGTGGTCTTGCTGATTGATCCCTTCGCCGTGCTGGCCCCGGGGCTATGGCTGTCTTTCGGGCTGGTGGCGGCGCTGATGCTGTCGTCGGCCGGACGGCGTGCGCCGCCGGGCAAACTCCGCCAGACGCTGCTTGCCCAATGGGCCGCCACCGTGGCTTCGCTGCTGCCCTTGCTGGCCATGTTCGGCAACTTTCCTTTGCTGTCTCCGGTGGCCAATGCCTTTGGTATCCCTTATGTCTCGGTGCTGCTGACGCCATTGTCGCTGCTGGCCGTGATCCTGCCCTGGGATGGGCCTTTGCTGTTGGCGGGCCATCTGGCCGAGTATTTCTATCGTGGCGTGGACTGGCTGGCGCAGTGGCCGATGCTGCAAGTGGCAGCCGCCCCATGGCCTTTGTTGCTGGTGGGCGGTATCGGCAGCGTGTGGCTGTTGGCTCCGGCCGGCATGCCGGGCCGCTGGCTGGGGGCCAGCCTGTTGGTGCCTGCCTTGTGCTATCGGCCGGCACCGCCGGAGGTGGGGACTTTCCGGGCCGTGGTACTGGATGTGGGGCAGGGTTTGTCGTTGCTGATCCAGACCCGGCAACATGCCCTGCTGTTTGACACCGGAGCGGCGGAAGGCGGGCGCTGGGTGTTGCCCCAGTTGCAGGGCCTGGGTATCCGCCAGCTGGATATCCTGCTGCTATCGCATAATGACAAGGATCACGACGGCGCTGCGGCCGATATCGTGGCGGCCATGCCGGTACGCCAGCTACTGGTTGGTCAGCAGGCCACACTGCAACAGCAGGGCTTGCTAGGCAGACTTTGCCAGCGCGGGCAAAGCTGGGTGTGGGATGGCATTCGTTTTGATGTGCTGTGGCCTCCCGCGGGAGCGTCCTTGCCGGATGACAATAGTCACAGTTGCGTGTTGCGGGTGGCCAGCTGGCGTCATGCACTGCTGGTGACGGGGGATGCGCCCATGGCGGTGGAGGAGCGCTTGGTCGAGGATTATGGCCGCCAGTTGCATAGCAGCGTGTTGCTGCCGGGGCACCATGGCAGCCGCACCTCGACCTCGGCCCGCTGGTTGCAGACAGTGGCGCCGCAGCTGTCCGTATTGAGCCTGGGCTTCTTGAATCGCTACCGCCATCCACACCCACGTGTCTTACAGGCGCTACAGCAGCAGGGGCTGGTATTGCGTACCGACGCCGACGGTTTGCTCACGCTCACGCTGGGCGATGCGCTGCAGTTTGACTGTTATCGCCGTCAGGCGGCCCGCTACTGGCGTGCGCCGGCGCCTTGTGCCGCCCCGAGCGATTAATCTTGCAGCCGGATCCTGGCCACGACGTGGTTGCCCTTGCCCTGGTATTCCACGTGGTCAAAAGACAGCTTGCGGGCAATCAGGATGCCACGACCATGGCTGGCCAGCAGGGAGGCCGCAGGGCTGTCCTCGTATTGCTGCCAATCAAAACCGGCGCCCATGTCCTGGATGGTGAAGTTCAGCCATCCCGGCTGGCGCAAGAAGGTGATGCTGACTTCGCGCTGTCCCAGTTCCGGGTCGTTCAGACGGCGCTCCAGTTCGGCTTCCCATTCGCCCTCGGCTTGCAGCCGGGTTTTTTCCTGATAACTGATGGCCAGATTGCCGTGTTCTATCGCATTGACCATCAGTTCGAACAGGCCGGTGGCCACTTTTTCCGGCTGTTGGCAGGTCCGCGCCAATAGTGCGGTAACTGTTTGCGCCTCTTTCAGGGTGCGCAGACGGAATTCAGCCTGCTGCAGATGCGCCAAGGCATCCAGATGTTGTTTGGCCAGTTCGCGGAAAGCCTGGTGGCGATCCCAGTGGCTACGGGCGGCTTCCACGACTGCCAGCAGCATGTCGCGCGAGAACGGCTTGGTCAGGTAGTAGAAGGCGCCTGCCTCCATACCTTCCTGCACGCTGGCCGGCGAGTTGATGGCAGTCTGCATGATGACCGGCAGGAAGTTCAGCTCGGGCGTGTTCTTGATACGCTTGAGCACGTCAAAGCCATTCAGGCCCGGCATCATCTTGTCCAGTAAGACGGTGGACAGGGTGCTGCCTTGTTGTTGCAGGATTTCCCAGGCCTGATTGCCATCTTGCGCACAGATGGTGTCGTAGCCGGCTGCTTGCAGCAGCTCGGACAGCAATTCCAGGTTGAAGGGCTCGTCGTCAACGAGCAAAAGTCGATGGGTCATCGGCTAGCCTTTGCTGTTCAGTGCTGTGCTTGTGCCAGCGGGGTAGCAGGGAAGTAAAGGCGGCGCCACGCGGGCTGAGGTTCTCGGCAAAGATGACCCCGCCATGGGCCTGGACGATTTCACGGCAGATGGCCAGCCCCAGGCCGGTGCCGCCGGCGCCGGTCTTGGTGGCACTGCTCTGGATGAACTTGTCGAAGATGGTTTCGATTTCCTCAGCCGGAATACCCGGCCCGTTGTCTTCCACGCAGATGAGGATTTCCTCCTGCTGTCGGCTGTTGAGCTGTAAGCGTGCCGTGACGCGGATGACCTCACCGGCCGGGCTGAACTTGATGGCATTGGACAACAGGTTGCGGATGACCTGGCCGAGGCGGAAGGCATCAATATCGGCCGTCAGTTTCTCTGGCGTGCAGTACAGGTAGATGCGGATATTGTGATGGCTGGCCATGGAGGTCATTTCATCACAGGCCTCGCGCAGACACTGGCTCAAGTCTTGCTGGGCAATGTGGTAATCCATCTTGCCAACATCCATCTTGGCCAGATCAAGCAAGTCGTTGAGCAATTGCAGCAGGCGGTTGCCGCTGGTGTGGATGCGCTGGAAATACTGTTCCAGCTTGTCATCCTGCAAATGTTTCGCTCTGGCTTCGCCAATCTCGGTAAAGCCCAGGATGGCATGCATCGGGGTGCGCAGCTCATGCGACATATTGGCCAGGAATTCGGTCTTGGCGCGGCTGTTTTCTTCGGCCAGGGTCTTGGCCAGACGCAGGGCGTCTTCCATATCACGCTGGGCGGAAACGTCCTGATACAGCCAGATGGTGCCCAGCTTGGGTACGGACGGGTTGATGGCGCGGCCAAACATGCGGCACCAGATGATCTTGCCGCTGCCGGTGCGCAGCTTGACCTCGGTCTGAACCACCTTGCCGTCGTTCAGCAGGTTGTACAGGGCGCGCCCGGTCCGTTCCCATTGTTCCTGGTTTTCAAAATAGGGCAGGGTGGTCTGGCCGATGACATCGTTTTCCTGCCGCTCGAACAGATCCAGAAAGGCCGCATTCACCCGGCGCAGCCGGCGGTCAACAATATAGGCCATGGCCATGGGGCTGGCCTCCAGCAAGGCAGCCAGCTGGCGGCTCTGGACTTCCACCTGCTCGGCCAGGCTGTTTTTCAGCCGGATCAGGGCGGCCTCTTGCTCCTTGCGCAGCGTGATGTCACGACAGACCGCCACGTAGAAGGAGTCATCCGGCATGTCTACCCGGCTAAGCGATAGCTCTACCGGCATCTGGCTGTTGTTGCTGCGTAGCAGATGGGCTTCGAATGGATGGCCTTCGTGCGATGTGGCAATGAATTCAAAGCTCAGGCTCAGGCTATAGAGCTCGGCCAGCAAGGAGCCTACCGGCAGATGTTCGATGGACTCGGCACTTTGGCCAATCAGCTTGGCGGCGGCCGGGTTGACATGGGTAATCAGGCCGCTGCGGTTGATCAGGATGATGGCGTCGGAGCTGGCTTGCAGGATGGCACGCTGCCGGGCTTCACTTTCTGCCAGTGCCTGTTCGGAATGGGCGCGGTCATTGATCTGCTCGCGCAGCGAACGATTATTCAGCTCCAGCTGCTGGTGCTGACGGCGCAGCAGGGCACGCAGTTCCTGGTTGGTGCTGATCTGGCGCTGTTGCAGGATCAGCAACAGCAGCATGATGACGGCAGAACTGATGAGAATCCCATAACCTTGCGGGCTGAGCGCGGGAGGATCGTCTTCCAGTGGATAGGCACCGAACAGCAGGTCATCGCCGCCGATATGGCGCCGGGTCGTCAGCAAGGGATTGCCGGATGGCAGCGACTGCAGCGGATGAGAGTCCAGACTGGGATGCTCGGGCGCATCCTGATTCCAGGCCACCAGACGGACATGCTGCAAGGGATTGGGCTGGTCCGGGTTGCCCTGGTTGTTTTGCAGCAGCAAATCGCTGCGCAGGTTGACCAGCAGCAGGTGGCCGTCATCATTCAGGTTGGCAATGATGTCCAGCCGTGGTGCCTGGCCCGCAACCAGGCTATTGAACATCAACATGGGCTGGTTGCGATTGCGGGCCTGATCCATTTTGCGCCGTGCATTGTCCAGGCCACCCATGTCCATCCCCTGCGGCAGGGCATTGCCGTCATCCGGCAGGTAGCTTTCCACCGGGTAATACATCGGTTGCTGCGGGCTGGTGACCAGGTGGCGGTCTTTCAGGGTACGGATGCTGTTGGCAATCGTGGCTTCAAACTCGCTGCGCTGATTGGGATTGATGCGACGTATGATGCCGATGCCCCCAAAACGGCTTTCCTCCTTCAGTACCGTAGGGGCAAGTTCACTCAGGCTGGGCGGGGCGCCGGTGCTGTGGCGCTGACGGATCAGGCCTTGAGCCAGCAGATCGGTGCGATCCAGCATCTCCTGCAGCCGGGTGGCCAGCAGCTCGGTGCCCAGCTCCCCCCAATGTTGCAGCTTTTCCTGTTCGCGCACGCGGTCATTGTCCAGCAGCAGCATGTATTCAGCTGACAGCAGGGCAATGGTCAGTAAGGCTCCCAGCAGGAGTGAAGCAAGGCGACCGAGGCTCGACATGGTGATGTGCAGGTGCGGGTCTCAGGCCAGGTTGTCGTACAGGGTGGCAAACTCCTGACTCAGCTTGTGCTTGGGGTCCAGGTAAATCATCGGACGTGCGGCATCATGCGATTCGCGGATCTTGACCGAGGCCGACAGTGGCGGATCCAGTACCGGTAAGCCCTCGGCCCGTAGTTCGGCCACCAGACGTGCCGGCAGGCTGGCGCGCGGCTGGTACTGGTTGACCACGATACCTTCCACGCGCAGGGCCGGATTATGGTCGGCACGGATTTCCTCCACGCTGGCCATCAGGTTGTAGAGTGCCTGGCGCGAGAAAGCATCGCAGTCAAAGGGAATCAGGCAGCGTTCGGCGGCAATCAATGCCGACAGGGTGAAAAAGTTGAGGGCCGGCGGGGTGTCGATCCAGATTTCGTCAAAATCCCCTGCCGCCTGATCCAGCGCCTCTTTCAGCTTGAACATCTTGTAGCGGCTTTCCAGCTTGCCCATCAGCTCGCTCAGTTCCGGGTGGGAGGCCAGCAGCTGCAAGTCATCAAATGGCGTGGGCGAGAGAAACTCCTGCAGCTCCTTGCTGTACATGCTGATATTCAGCATCTGCCCGAAAAATCCTGCCGCCGACTGCTTGGCATCCTGCTCCAGCACACCACTCAGATAATGGCTGGCATTGCCTTGGGCATCCAGATCGATCAGCAATACCTTTTTGCCACGCTTGGCTGCCACGGCAGCCAGATTGGCGGTAATGGTGGATTTGCCTACGCCACCTTTCTGATTGAACACCACACGGCGAATGGCGTGCATGAGAGCTCCCTCTGGCAAAGCCGGTAAACGTGCTGACGAATCCATGCCTCGGTGGCGGCGAGCCGCGCACCGGAAATGGAATATTTGTTTGTATTAGCTCGAAATATATCAGAAGCCAGCCAGACCTTTGCATACGTATTGCATTTGCTGGTAGCTGGCGGAGTTCTGCGTGACCGGCATGGCCTTGATCTGGCTGTCACTGTAGGTATAGCTGGCAATCTGGCGACCATTCTCGTCAAACAGCACCATGGCGGTCAGGCGGAAGGTGCGTGCCGAGCAATCAATCAGCCAGCTATTGATGGAAGTCTTGTGGCGCGGCGTGGACAGGAAGTTTTCCTTCTTCAGGTTGAAGATGGTCTTGCGGTCGCGGAAGGTGACGATGGTGCCTTGCTGCTTGATCGACAGCTTGTCCAGTTCGTTCAGGATATTGCCATTGGGCGAAACCCCCAGGTTTTCCCAGTCGGCATTGGCTTGCGGCAGGGGCGTGGTAATACCCGGGCGAGGCTTGGTCGTATTGGTTTGGGTCGGAACGGTGGTGCAGGCGGCCAGCAGGCCGAAACAGGCTGATAGTCCGAGCAGACGATAAAACATGCTTGATCTCCGGTGTGTTGTGCACAGTTTCGCATAGCCCGCTGCCGGGAGGGAACCGGCGGCGCGAGCCCATGCAGTGCATCAAGCGCGGTTGGAGTGGTGGGCGTACCAAGGGTTCCGACTGTTTGCGTGCTGTATTTTGTTGCCAAGCAGACAAGAATTTTCCTGATCAATACGGATTTGATCTGTAAAAGTCTGGAACTTAAGCGCTTGGTGCGGGGTCTTTCATGAGCAAGAGCATTTTTTCTCTTCGTTTCACATTGTCTCCATCCAACTTGTTGCCGCCCCATTCGGGCGGCTTTTTTTTGTGCGCTGCCGCTTTGCCGTACAATAGGCGGCTTCCCATGACTTCAACAGGTTGTAGCCATCGGTCACGCCGGTATATCCGGATCGCCCTGGCCTCATTTCCGCATGCAGGACGCACTCTCCCTACTTGGCAATATCTTTGGCTACCCGGCTTTTCGCGGCCAGCAGGAGCAGATCGTCGAACACGTGGCCGGCGGTGGCAATGCGCTGGTCCTGATGCCAACCGGCGGCGGCAAGAGCTTGTGCTACCAGATTCCGGCCCTGATGCGGCCTGGTGTCGCCATCGTGGTGTCGCCCTTGATCGCCTTGATGCAGGATCAGGTGGCTGCGCTCACGGAAGTCGGCGTAGCCGCGGCCTGCCTGAACTCGGCGACGGCACCGGACGATGCCCGCGATATTGCCAAGCGTGCACGGGATGGTTCCTTGCAACTGCTGTATGTGGCACCAGAGCGCTTATTGACACCGCGCTTTCTCGATTTTCTGGCGCAACTGGATATTTCCCTGTTTGCCATCGACGAGGCGCATTGCGTCAGCCAGTGGGGGCATGATTTCCGCCCGGAATACCAACAATTGGGTGTGCTGGCCGAGTACTACCCGCAAGTGCCGCGCATTGCCCTGACCGCTACGGCTGATCCGCAAACCCGCGAAGACATCCTGCATTACCTCAAACTGGCGGATGCTCAGGTATTCCTGTCCAGTTTCGACCGGCCCAATCTGTTTTACCAAGTGGTGGAAAAGCACAATGCCAAGAAGCAGCTACTGGACTTCATCAATAATGAATACCCAGGCGCTTCCGGCATTGTGTACTGCCTGTCGCGCAAGCGTGTGGAAGAGACTGCCGAATGGCTGAGCCAGAACGGCATTCCGGCGCTGCCTTATCATGCAGGCCTCAGTCATGATGTGCGCGAACGTCACCAGCGTGAATTTCTGCGTGAAGAAGGCATTGTCATGGCCGCTACCGTGGCTTTCGGTATGGGGATAGACAAGCCCGATGTGCGCTTTGTCGCCCACATCGACTTGCCCAAGAGCCCGGAGAATTTCTATCAGGAGTCCGGCCGGGCCGGGCGGGACGGCCTGCCGGCTTCCAGTTGGCTGTGCTATGGCCTGAATGACATGGTGCAGCTCAACCAGATGATCCAGGGCTCGGAAATGGC
>JAFANL010000271.1 GCA_019232735.1 Aquitalea sp.
GCGTCGTTTTGGCTAGGGGTTTGCATGATTCATTGCCAGCATTTCGGCAGCGTGCTGGCGGGTGGTCTGGGTGAGTTCGGCGCCGCCCAGCATGCGGGCGATTTCCAGCACGCGTTGCTCGCTGTCCAGCGGGGTGATGCGGCTGACTACGCGTTTCTTTTCCTCACGCTTGCTGACCTGCCAGTGCTGCTCGCCGCAGGAAGCCACCTGGGGCAGGTGGGTGATGCACAGCACCTGATAGCGCTGGCCCAGTTGTCTCAGCATGTGGCCGATCACTTCGGCCACGCGCCCGCCAATGCCGACGTCTACTTCGTCAAAGATCAGTGTGGGTACGCTGGCTACCTGGCTGATCACCACCTGCATGGCCAGGCTGATGCGGGAGAGCTCGCCGCCGGAGGCTACCTTGGCCAGCGGGCGCAAGCTGGTGCCGGCATTGGCGGCCACCAGGTATTCGATGGATTCCAGGCCATGGGCGCCGGGTTCGGCCTGCGCGGCCAGTTCGATGGCGAAGCGGGCGCTGCTCATCGCCAGTTGCTGCATTTCCTTGCTGATGCGGGCGGACAGTTCGCTGGCAGCCTGACGACGCTTGCCGGACAGGGCTTCGGCCAGGGTGCGATAGCGCGACAGGCTGGCGGTTTCGGCCAGCGCTAGCGCTTCGCTGTCGGTGGAGGCTTCCAGCGCGGCCAACTGGGTCTGCCAGTCTTCCAGCTTGAGCGGTAGTTCCTGCGGTTGTACGCGGTATTTGCGCGCCATGCTCATCAGGCTGTCGATGCGGCTTTCCACTTGCTGCAACTGGCCGGGGTCTTCGTCGATGTCGCTGGCGTAGTCGCGCAGGCTGTACACCACTTCGCGCAGTTCGGCGTCGACGGAATCCAGCAGGGACAGGGTGTCGGCCAGGCGTGGGTCGAGGTTGGCCAGCTTGCTCAGTCGGCTTTGTACCTGGGTGAGTACGGACAGGCAGTTGCCCTCCATCTCGGACAGGGTGTCGACGGCGTACTGGGCGCTTTGTACCAGTTCGGCGGCATTGGCCAGGCGCGAGTGGCTCTGGTTGAGGCCGGCCCATTCGTCCTGTTGCAGGCCGAGTTCAGTCAGTTCGTTGATCTGCCAGTTGAGCCGCTCGCGTTCTACTTCCGATTCACGCGACAGCTTGTCGGCATCGCTGCGTGCCTTGCGGGCGGCTTGCCATTCCTGCCAGGCCTGGTGGACTTCGCGTGCCAGCGAGGTACTGCCGGCATAGGCATCCAGTAGCTCGCGCTGGGCTTCGGTTTTCACCAGCGACTGATGGGCGTGCTGGCCGTGGATGTCGACCAGGAATTCACCCAGCTGCTTGAGCTGGCCCAGTGTGGCCGGCTGACCGTTGATGAAGCTGCGCGAGCGCCCGGATTTATCCAGTACGCGGCGGATCAGCACGATATCGTCGTCGCCGGACAGAGCGTTTTCCTGCAGCCAGGCCTTGATTTCCGGGCGCTGGCGGCTGTCGAATTCGGCGCTGATTTCGGCTTTTTCCGCACCTTCGCGTACCAGCGAGCCTTCGGCGCGGTCGCCCAGCAGCAGGCCGAGAGCATCCAGCAGGATGGACTTGCCGGCCCCGGTCTCACCGGTCAGTACGGTAAAGCCGGGGGCAAAGTCCAGTGCGATGCTGTCGACGATGACGAAGTCTTTGACCAGAAGGGATAGCAGCATGATGTGTGCGTGTCAGAGCAGACGCTCGCCCCAGTGAAGCTTGTGGCGCAGCATGTCGTAGTAGTTGTAACCCACCGGGTGCAGGATGCGCAGCGGGTTGCGGTAGCGGCGGATCAGCACTCGGTCCATTTCCATCAGGTCGCAGTGTGACTGGCCGTCAAAATGCACTCGCGCGTCCAGGCCGCGCGTCAGCATGAACTCCACTTCACAGGAGTCGTTGACGGCGATGGGGCGGTTGCTGAGCGATTGCGGGCAAATGGGCACCAGGGCAATGGCCTGCAAGGTGGGGTGCAGGATGGGGCCGCCAGCAGCCAGCGAGTAGGCGGTAGAGCCGGTCGGGGTGGAGACGATCAGGCCGTCCGAGCGTTGGCTGTAGACGAACTGGTTGTCGATGAAGACCTCGAACTCAATCATCGAACCGACCGCCCCGCGACTGAATACGATGTCGTTGAAAGCCAGGGCGCTGGCCACTTCGGCATCTTCGCGGATCAGGGAGGCTTGCAGCAGGATGCGGTTTTCCGGGACGAAGTTGCCGCCCAGGATGGCATCGATGGCCTCCAGCATTTCATGACGCGGGATGTCGGTCATGAAGCCCAGCCGCCCCTGGTTGATGCCCACCAGCGGGACGCGGTAGGGGGCCAGAACACGGGCGATGGACAGCATGGTGCCGTCGCCGCCCAGTACGATGACCAGGTCGGCCAGTTTGCCCATGTCGCTGCGTTCGATCAGCAGGTGCGGCCCGGCCTCGGCCGGGGTGGCGCTTTCCTTGTCGATCAGCACGGTGATGCCGGCGTGTGCCAGGTGATCGGCCAGCGTGCGCAGGGCTTCCACCACTTGAGGTTTGCTGTGTCTTGCCACCAGGCAGACGTGTTTGAACAGTCGTTCCATGTGGGCGATTTTACTGCCTTGCGCTGGTTTCGTTCAAAAAAGACTCGTCACTGCGTTTTTTGCCAGTGGCTTCCAGGGCTTTCAGATAAAAGCGGATCAGGTCGGCCAGCGAGTCGACCCCCAGTTTGCTGAACAGGTTGGCGCGATGCACTTCGATGGTGCGCGGCGACAAGTCCAGTTGGCGGGCAATTTCCTTGCTAGACAGGCCATCGGCCACCAGTTCCAGTACTTCGCGTTCACGGCCGCTGATGCGATCCAGCTGGGCCATGACTTCCTGGGTTTCCTCATCTTGTTGCAGCTGGTGGATGCTCAGGCGTATGCCTTTGCGCAGGCTGTCGATCAGGCGGTTCTGGTCGATGGGCTTGGTCAGGAAATCAATGGCACCGGACTGGAAGGCACGGCGGCACTGTTCGATATCGCCATGACCGGTAATGAACACGATGGGAATGGTGACGCCGCGTTCCACCAGCTTTTCCTGCAAGGCCAGGCCGGTGATCTGCGGCATGCGGATATCCAGTACCAGGCAGCCGATTTCACCTTCGCTATAACCATCGAGGAATTCCATGGCATTGGCAAAGGTCACGGTGCGCATGCCCTGCGCCATGATCAGCAAGGCCAGTGAATCGCGCACGGCCGGGTCGTCATCCACAATGAAAACGGTTGGCATCATGTACTTCATCAAACTTCTTCTCCTGCAACAGCGGCTGCCGCTGTTGTCGTCAGTGCGGGGAGGTCGATCACGAATTCTGCACCGCCACCGGGGCGGTTGCCGGCCATGATCTGGCCTCCCATGTTTTCGATGGCGGTCTGGCAGATGGCCAGCCCCAGCCCCATGCCGTTGGGCTTGGTGCTGAAAAAAGGATCGAAGATCTTGTCTTGCAAGTCTGCGGCAATGCCCGGTCCGTTGTCGCTGATCAGGATGTGCACGCGCTCGCTGTCATAACGGGTGCTGACCGTCAGGCGGCCCCAGGGGCGAACCGGCTCCATGGCGTCGATGGCATTACGCAGCAAGTTCAGGATGACTTGCTCCAATTGTATGTTATCGGCATGGATGTTGGGTGGATTGTCAGCAAAACACATTTCCAGATGAATATCCTGCTGCTGCAGCTCGTACTCCAGCAAGGCCAGGGCGTTGCTGACCGACTGGTTGGGATCGAGCGGGTTCTGGTGCAGCGTGCGCTTGCTGACAAACTCGCGCAGTCGCTGGATGACCTGACCGGCGCGTTGTGCCTGGGTGGCCGCATTCTGCATGGCGCGGCGCACCAGTTGTACGTCGGCTTCGTCCTCCTCCAGCAGGCTGAGGCTGGCCTGGCAATAGCTGAGGATGGCGCACAGCGGCTGATTGATTTCGTGGGCGATGCCGGAGGCCATTTCGCCCATGGTGTTGATGCGTCCCACCCGCGCCAGCTCCTGTTCATGCTGCCGCAGGCGACGCTCGCTGGCTTCCAGATTGGCCAGCATGCGCTGGCGGCGCGGCGCGGTATCACGCAAGGTCAGTACGGCACCGATCAGTGCGGCCTGGCGATCGAATACTGGCGATACGCTGCCCTCCACCAGCAGTTTCTCGCCCGAGCAGCGTGTCAAATAGCTGCTGTCCGGCAGATAGGCCGTGTCACGGATTTGCATGGCGCGGGTAAAGGGGTCGGGCTGGCCGGGGCGGGCGAATTCATGGCTCATGCGCACCAGCTCGCGCACATCCTGCCCCAGCGCCGCACGGTGTCCAAGTCCCAGCAGCATGGCTGCCGAAGGATTCAGGTAGTGGATGCGATAGTGAGTATCGAATGCCAGTACCGCATCGCTGATGGCATGCAGGGTGACGGTGGCCTGTTCGCGCTCTCGATGCAGTTGTTCCAGGGTTTGCTGGCGGAAATGGCGCTGACGTTGCAGCAGAGCCAGCATCAGCCATAGCAGGTAGCACAGCAGGGCTGTGCCGGTGAAGATGGCCAGCAGCGGCAGGCCTAGCCATTGCCGCCACTGCATGGCCTGGGCAATTTGCAGCTGATAACCATCAGCTGGCAGGGGTAGCAGGGTGCTGGCGAGATGGGTCGGCAAGCTGCTGTCAGCGCGAGCGCTGCCGCTTGGCCACTCGCTGCGCGAGCCGTCCGGCTTTTGCAGCCAGAACTGTAGTGCAGGATGGGCGGAGATGCTGGAGGCCAGCATGGCGTCCAGGCGCAGGTTCATCAGCATGACGCCCCGCCATTGTTCGTCACGCAGCACGGGATTGCTTGGCGGCAGCTTGCTGTCGTAGATGGCTTGCAGCAAGAACAGATGCCAGTGCTGGCCGATGCGCAGCGGCGGGCTGACCTGCACGGTGGCTGTGGTGATGGCTTGCTGCAGGCTGGGACCCAGCACCGGGTCGTGCAGCAAATCCAGCCCCTGCATGGCGTGCTGATCCAGTGATGGTGACGGTTCCTGCATCAGCAATGGCACATAGCTGCTGTGTGTGGCGGCGGTTTGCCAGCTATTGTCAGCGCCCCAGCTGCCGTCGCTGCTGGGCCAGTGGTCGCGTATCACAAAATGCTGCCCACGCTGGCGGCTTTGTACGGCTTCAAAAGCGCTACGTTGTTCTGCCGGAATCCGGGCTTGCCAGCCCAGATAGTCGATAAACGGCAGCCGGGCGCTGGTTTGCCCGGCAAGGCTGCCCAGTTGTGTCAGCTTGTCGCTGCCGGGTTGGCGTAGTAGCTCGCTGGCATAGTCCAGGGTGATTAATGCCAGCTGCAAGCGTTCGTGCAAGTCTTCCTGCAGCTTGCCGGCCTCTGCATCCAGTTGCCGCTGGTGCTCATCGGTAGCCTGTTGCAGGCATAGCATGCTCAGCAGCGCGCACAGCAGCAGGCTCAGGCAGAGCAGCAGAACCTTGCTGCGGCGTGGTATGGCGCGCAGCAGCTGCAGGTGCTTGTGCAGCTGGGTGGCAATGGGCATGGAATCGGGCTGGGCTGGCATGAATGTGATGGTGTGTGGCCAGTCTTGGCGGTACTGCGGAGCACTTTAGCAGTTCGTGCCGGACTTGGGCGCAAGTCCGGCCATTATTTTTGTTGGCAGTTACGCCCGGGCTGGCTTAGCCGTCCTTCAGCAGGCTGCTGAACAGGCGATGCAGCTTCAGTTGTTTGGGCAGGATGACGGCTTGGCAGTAGGGTTCATGGCCATGCAGTTCGAAATAGCGCTGATGGTAATCCTCGGCCGGATAAAAGTGGCTGGCGGCTTCCAGGGTCGTGACAATGGGGGCGGCAAAGACCTGTTGTTGTTCCAGCATGGCCATGTAGTCCATGGCGGCGGCCTGCTGTCCGGCATCGTGATAGAAAATGGCAGAACGGTACTGGCTGCCGACATCATGTCCTTGCCGGTTGAGCGTGGTCGGATCGTGGGTGGCGAAAAAGACTTGCAGCAATTGTGTGTAGCTGACCAGTTGCTCGTCGAATTCGATCTCCACGGCTTCGGCATGTCCGGTCTGGCCGCTGCACACGCTGCGGTAGTCCGGGTCGGTCAGATGGCCGCCAATATAGCCGGATACCACCTGCTGTACACCGTTCAGGGCACGGAACAGGCTCTCGGTACACCAAAAGCAGCCGCCAGCCAGGGTAGCCTTGCGCATTGTCATCTCCTTGGGGATAGGGTCTTGCCGGTTTGATTCAAGGCCGCTTTCAGGCGGGTGTGGGTTGTCGGGCATGCTGCTGCCAGGCGGCTGCCACGGTATTGCACTGGATCTCCACCGTATCGGCAATGTTTTCGGCATAACCTCCGGCCATGCTGATGGCCAGCGCTGCTCCAGCGGCATGTACCTGTTGCAGTACCAGCTGGTCCCGTGCAAGCAGGCCGGCCTTGCTCAAGGCCAGTTTGCCCAGCCGGTCGCCCACAAAAGCATCTGCCCCGGCCAGGTAAAACACCAGTTCAGGCTGGTGCTGTTGCAGCAAGCGTGGCAGATGGTGCTGCAACAAGGCCAGATAGGCCTCATCGCCGGTGCCGTCCGGCAAGTCGATGTCCAGCGAGCTGGCTTCCTTGCGGAAGGGGAAGTTCTTTTCGCCATGCATGGAAAAAGTGAAGACACGTGGCTCGTCACGAAAAATGGCAGCAGTGCCATTGCCCTGATGTACATCCAGGTCTACCACCAGAATGCGCCGCACCAGCCCTTCTTGCAGCAGCAGACGCGATGCCACGGCCACATCGTTGAAGACACAGAAACCACTGCCTTTGTCGCGATAAGCGTGGTGGGTGCCACCGGCCAGGTTGATGCTGCAGCCATCTAGTAAGGCGCTGCGGGCCGCGGCAATGGTGGCGCCCACCGAGCGACAGGAACGCGCGACCAACTGAGGCGACCATGGCAGCCCGATTTCGCGCCAGGCGCGTGGTGGCAGACTGCCATCCATGACCTGGGCAACATAGTCGGGGGTATGGGCCTGTTGCAACTCCCAGGGGGTGGCGGCCGAGGCGGTCTCCATGCTGTCACCGGCAAAACCAGCCACGGCACTGGCCAGCAGCTGGTATTTTTGCGCCGGGAAGCGATGACCGTCCGGTAAGGGCAGGGGAAACTGGTCGGTGCGATAGATGCGCATGGACGGCTTGTCCTAGAACAACTTGACCGGGGCAAAGCGGGGCTGGCTTTGTCCTTCGTGAATGACATCTTCCAGAAACATGCCGGCAGGCCGGGTCCATAACTGGTAGTCACCATAGAGTGCGCGGTAAGCCACCATGGGTTCATGGGTTTCCGAGTGCAAGCCCAGGCCCAGAACCTCGTACAGATTGCCACGATAGTGGCGATAGATGCCGCGGGGAATCTCCATCATCGCTCCTTCCTGTCAAAACGGCCGCCAGCATGGCTGGCAGCGGGGTGCTGGTCAAGTGTTCTTGCCATCCCAGTAATAAACCCGAAATTCGGTATCGAGGACAAAGTCATTGCGTTCATACAGCCTTTGCGCCACGGTATTGTCGTGTGCGGTCTGCAACATGATGTCGCCGCCACCCTGCGACAGGACATAGGCCTGGCAAGTTTGCAGCAACTGCTTGCTGACGCCGCTGCCGCGATATTCCGGGGCCACATACAAATCATGCAGCAACCAGTTGGGCTTGAGGGTCAGTGAATTGAAGCCCGGGTACATCAGGGCAAAGCCGATCGCCACCTCTGCATCCTCGGCCAGCCATAGCCGTGCCTGGTGGGCGTGCAGGCGGGCCTCCAGAAAAGCCAGGCAATCGGCATCGCTCTGCTCCACGTGGTAAAAGGCCAGATATGCCTTGAATAGGGGCAGGCAGCTGGCCAGCTGATGAGGTGTGACAGCGGTGATCTTCAAGCTCATGCATTCGCTCCTGGTCGGTGATTCCGTTACAATAGCGCCCTTTTTTCAGCAGGTTAAGCCATGAATCTGATGCTGGCCCCGATGGAAGGTCTGGTCGACCCCATCATGCGGGATGTACTCACCCGTCTGGGCGGTATCGACCTGTGCGTCACCGAATTTGTCCGGGTCACCAATGTCTTGTTGCCGACACGCACTTTTCACCGTTTGGCTCCCGAGTTGTTGCATGGCGGCAAAACCCGCGCGGGTACCACGGTGCGGGTGCAGTTGCTGGGCTCCGACCCGGTTTGTCTGGCCGAAAATGCTGCCAAGGTCGCCAGTCTGGGGGCTCCCGGCGTGGATCTCAATTTCGGCTGTCCGGCACCGACGGTGAATCGCCACCGTGGCGGTGCCGTGTTGCTGACCGAGCCGGAATTGCTGCATGCCATCGTGCGCCAGGTGCGGGCGGCGGTGCCGGCGGAAATTCCGGTGACGGCAAAAATGCGGCTGGGCTATGAAGACAAGTCCCTGGCGCTGGACTGTGCCGCGGCCTTGGCCAGTGCGGGTGCTGCCGAACTGGTGGTGCATGCCCGTACCAAGGTTGAGGGCTACAAGCCGCCGGCGCATTGGGACTGGATCGCCCGTATTCGCGAGCATGTGTCGGTGCCGGTGATTGCCAATGGCGAGGTCTGGACCGTGGACGATTACCATGCCATCCGTGCCCAAAGCGGTTGCGAGCGGGTGATGATAGGGCGAGGGTTGATTGCGGCGCCGGATCTGGCCAGTCGCATTGCCGGCAAACAGTCGGCACCCGTCATGGCCTGGAGTGAGTTGATGGTCTGGTTGCTGGATTTTTACCGGCAATGTGTGGCGGAGGCGGGGGAATCCCGTTATCCCCCCGCGCGGCTGAAGCAGTGGCTGGGGCAATTGAAAAAAACCTATGCCGAAGCCACAGTGTTTTTCGAACTGATCCGTCGGGAAACCTCTGCTGAGAATATTCTCAAGATCATGCAGGATATGTCTGCTAAGTAAATTCACCCATGGTCAATGCCATAGGCAAACGCTAGGATGCGAATGTGCTTGGTTCTTGGTATGGATCCAGGCGCTGTATGACCGGCTGCCCTCAGCTCCGGTTGTTACACTTCCCCGATACCCTGTTAATCCCTCCCCTTGTGGGAGGGCTTTTTTT